>JAGVUR010000143.1 GCA_019136135.1 Verrucomicrobiota bacterium | reverse complement strand
ACGAACGTCAAGCCGTCCTTTGTTACATTTGGCGCGTCATCCTTTCCCGGTCCCCAGGATGTCGGTCTCCAGCCTTGCTTGTCCTCAGCTCCCGCGAAAACCCATGACATTCGTGTCGAGTAGGGTTTCAGCGAATTCATCGGCGGTCTTTCTCCGTATGGTCCAAGTCCCAAGTCAGGCGGGCAGGTATCGTCTGACGGCTCTGTTTCCTGGCAGAACACATCCCGTATTGCACGGAGCATATCGAAGCCGAAATCCGAACAGGGTTCGATGTAGCTTCCTTCAGTCCATTCGTTCCAAGGCGCCAACAAGAGCATCTTCTGCCCCCGCTGATCAAGCCACTTCTTGGCTTCGACCAACTTCTTCTTGAAGGTTTCTCCCGTACGATTGTAGATGATTATGGTGTTGAGCGCATGCCTTGGGCGACCATCCCAACCCGTATCGACGACAGGCAGGTACTTCATTCCTGCGTCCAGGCACAGTTTTTCGCGTGCGGTCCAGGTTTCGGCGGCACGATCCGCGATGGCGTCAAACGAGAAAAAGCTTTGGTCTCTCGACGTCAAGGCGGCATCGGACCACCAGTGGTAGCTCGTATGCCCCACATAGCCTTCCGATTTCAAGGTATCGACGTTTGTCGCATTCATCGCCCAGAACGTCACGCCTTTCAATCCAGCATCGCGAACCATCTTGTCGGCAAGCGCCAGCATTTCCGCGACCACCTCGCTTCCGCCCAGATCGCGCCTAAGGTTGGCAGTATCCCAAATGAACACGACTGGCTTTCCGTCCATTAGCAAGTACTCATCGGTATTGAAATACTTTCCAATCCAACGATTGACGACGGCGATCCAATCCTCCTTGGTATGCGAGCCAGGCCGATTGTGGTTTGCCCACATCACCGCCCATTTGAAACCACTCCGGTATTTCGCCTGCTGGAAAGCATCGATCCAGTGCTCCAGATAGTTTTCCCCAGCATCCCAATACCAATCGACCAAAAAGAAGTTCACTCCGTGCTCGCGTGCCCACTTGATTTGCCAGTCCACGACTTCGGGTCTCGATTCGTCATAGTATCCCAATGCAGGCTTTGTCCAGGGGTTGCTGTTGACGAGCATCGGCCATTCTTGAAGCACCGAGCCGCGGTATGAACACCCCTTGCCATATCCAGGGAAGTAATAGCTTCCGATCAGGTAGTCGGTCTTGGCGGGCTTTGGTTCGGGGACGTATGTTGCTCCTGCGTGCAACGTCGGCACGGGCGTCATCACGATTGGCAGGCTATCGACTGAATAGAAGACTTTTTCCCCCTGGATGAAATCTGCCGTCAGAACCACAGTTTGCGCCTGCTTGGAGACCACATCGAAAAACACAGACCGTGTATCGTAACCGCCGGCAAGCACAGATTCGCCCGAATACGGCTTCCCGTCGCGAACCAACTCGACTCCTTCGCCTGACTTCACACGTACTTTCACGTCGCACGACAAGGTATCGTCAGCATTATTCCTGAAATGCAGAAGCACGCTGTTCGGCTTGCCTACGCGAACAGGATAGTCCTGGGCGCCAAATGAGCACAAAAGAACATCCGGTCCCGGAGGGCATTCCGGCAACATCTCAATCGAAGCCAATTCATAGGGAGTATCGTCCTCCGAAACAATCCGCAACGAAATCTGAGACAATTCACCTTTCCACTCTTCTAAAATCGCAGTCGCTAAAAACGTGTACTTATGCCATTTGCCATCGCCGGGCATGATGCAACGCTCCCTTAAGGCGCCAGTTGACATCTCCGATTTCCAATGGTATTGAACCCTGGCTCGGCGATGGCAGCGCACCGTCGCAACCACAAATGGATTCTTGCCGGGATCGATCTTCAGGATGGGGGACAGATGCGCTCCATCGTCATCGGTACTCCAAGCGGGATGCTTATTGTCCTTGAATGTCCACGATGTCGCCGTGCTAAGCACGCCTTGATCTTCCTCGAATACCTCGATCCAGTCGATTTCGAACTTCTGTTGATTCGCCAAATCCAGCCTCAGCTTGATGATTTGCGGCAAGAAGCACCAATTGGGTTTCACGGTGATGACTTCCCATTGATTGCCACCGCTCATTCTGAAACGGCTGGATTTTTCCTCGGAATACCCTTCGTATCGCCCCTCGTTGGTTTCGGTGAAGAACACTTGCCCCCCGCCAGGGTTGTCTGTCCTGATCCGAAATCTCACCCCGCTCAACAGGGACGGCTTGAAGTTCAATCCTAGTTGCTGCAGGGATGGATCGATGCCACGGGTATATCCCTTCAACGATCCGCCTTCAGCCCTCAGCTCCTTCACGTCGCCATTGCCGAGCCATTCCTCCATGCCTGTGTCGAAATCCCAACGCAAGACCTGCCCCAGGCAAATTTGAGTCGCAAGTATCGCCACGGCGAATGCAATTGATCGTCTCATTGTCAATACCTCCTAACGTTAAACCGACTTGCCAGTTACAAAATAATAGATGGCGCCCACCACCATCGGCACGAATTGACCTGCAACCATCCCGGCAATCAACCCGATGAACAATGGCTTGCATTTCTGGTACAATCGCCCGCCTCCGTACTTCGTGATCAAAGTCTTCAGAATAAAGCCCAAACCAAAGGAAAAGGACATCTTGACCGACTGGTCGCCTCCGAAAAAGATGAAGATCACTGGATGCAACGGCCACCAGGTGAAATGCAATCGACCGTAGGCGACAAAAATCGCCAAGGCAAACGTCACCACGGATACCATCACATAGTTCCAATGCGGGGACAAATGGGCCAAATAATCCATCCCTTTACGCCCCAACGCCTCGGCCTCCAACCCCTGGGCACGCAACTTTAGCAACATCTCAACGCCATTGTTGAACGGAAACGCGGACGAAATCCGCCCCCACGTATTGTGGGAACCAGAATTGTACTGCCAGTACAGGGTGCAAGGAACCATCACGACTATCCCCAACAACATCGTCACCAAACCCCAACGGGAAAAACGACTCAATGGAACGTGACGACCCTCGCTCAACTTCAATGCCTGATTCAAAAATGGCATCACACACCAGCCGGGGCCGGACAACAAGACAACGGACAACATGAACATCGATATCAATACCGCCGGACCAACAGCCACCTCCCCGAAAAATCCCCACGCCGCAATCCCAGGATATACCACGGTGCCAATCTCAAATGCACCCGTCTCAGCCAAGACACGACTGACGACAGAATAGGTCGTCACCGCTATCGCCGCATAGAACACACCCAATGTCCAATGTATGTCGGTCCGAAGGTGGAGATAGATAACGAAAAAGATGATCCCGCCCAAAAACAAACGCATCCCCCAAATCGCATACTCGGGTATCGACTCCTTGCTCCGTATCCACAACGCCTGCTTCAACGTGTTCCAGTAATAATGACGACCTGAGTACAAAATCACGAACATCAACCCGGAATACGCGCCAATGTAGATGAATGGCTCGGGAGCCAAAGCCATCATCATGCTGCTGCGCAACTGAACGCCATACGTCGCGCATATCCCGGAAAACAGGCAGAACAACCATGGTCCGATCCACATCGACAAGGATGCCTCGGAAGGCAGAAAATACGCCAAGCCAATCACAGTCAAGATAATCTGGGGACCAAACAACCCCCAGCCCTTCCCGCGAACGATAATCGGCAATACCTTAGTAAATGGATGGAAATTCAACCATAGCTTGACAGGTATGCATACCTGGGGAAACCAACGGACGCAATAGTTGTTCACGTAAATCGAAAACGCAAACAAAAAGCCGATGATGAATAGACGGTTGCGTACCGTCGGAGACAAACTGCCATCCTTGCCAGGCAGAAGAGAAGACGCAAATTGCACAATCGGATACGCAAGCTGCTCGTGCGAACTCCATTGCCGATGAAAGACAACAGCCAAGCCAAAGACGGCAATCAAAAACGAAAATACCAGCGGCCCCCAAAACAATGCGGGACGACGCCATACGCCCCAAGGAAGCTCGCTGATTTCAAGACGCTCGTCCCCCGTCGCCAACCCCGTCACAAAACCCTCAAGTCCAGCATCGCCGTCAGGTCCGCTCAAGTCGCAAAACATCGCCTCGGGAACCATTTCCAATATCGAAACCTGATTCCAACTCGGCGTGATCCGGTTCAAGTGCAAAGGCCACATCGCCGCGTTCGACAACGATTTCCCCAGGCTGATGTCAGGCAAGCCGCACGCAATCAAAAACATCGACAGGATGATCGCAACCTCGCGACCCGTCAAGGCAAAACGGACTCCGAACAAGCGAAGCAAGGGATTCAAATACAAAACCAAAAAAACAAAGCCGCCATAGGCTGCGGCAGGAAGCAAATGCGTGACCATTGCGCCAGGGCGTATGAAGTAGTCGCTGAAATAGCAAAAAGCACACAACGCCATGGAGCAGAGCAAACCAATGATGATTCCTCGCTTCGACAAAACCAGATCCTCAATTGATGCCGTGATGGAAAGTGAAAATCATACTATATGCGTAAAGAAAGATTTTTCACACTTCCACCACGCGAAAATCATCGTGCTTCAATCTTTCACGAGCTGGAATCCTTCCTTGTCGATTTTCAGGATCATGGCCAAAATCAATTGTGTGCTAAGCTTGAGGTTTTCGATATCAACCCGTTCCGGGATATCTCCCGGCAGGTGGTATTGTGAATCCTTGTAGGGGAAGGATCCCAGGTTCATGACGGTCGTCAGATAGCCTGCCTTGATAAAGCTTCCATCGTCATCGTTGACCTTGACCTTGTCCGCGACGATGATGTCCAACGGCAGCGCCAGCTCCTTGGCGAGCGCCGCAATCGCCATCGCAAGCTGCTTGCCCTCAGGCGTGCTGTAAACGCAGGCAAATGTCTTCTTCCCAGTAGCGGCATCCTCGTCGGACTTGCCGCACAAGGAATCCTGGTTCAAAACCGCAATGATCTTGTCATCCTTCGACTTGGCAAGCTTCGCCATGTCAAGGCTATGCCAGGGACTATGCTCCTCGTTGCAGAACAATACCCGAACCGTGCGATTCAACTTGATCTTCGACAGAATACGCACCAACTCCATGTTCGCAACAGTCCCAACCGCATTGTCATGCGCCCCGGGAGAGTTGATCCAGCTCATCGAATCCTTGTGCGAAACCAACTGGATGATTTCATCCGACTGAGAACCGCTGCCAGGCAACGTCACAAGAATGCTATTGGCATCATACCACGGATCGTCTTCCCGAGGCGAGGAGTACCAATGGTGCAATGGCTTGCTCGAATCGCAACGGAACGGACGAACCTTGTATGGATACTTCACAACGTCGCCGGCATATTGCTTCAACTCCTCCACCAGGAAATCATCGAATTCGTCAAGGGAATTGCGGTCATGCCAAGGAATCGTGTACATGACCGTGCGAAAACTAAATGGATCGCGGCACAAACGAAACAGATCGCGACGCAAACGCTCAGAAGAAACTTCAGACAGATAATCCATTGTTCGCTCCTCTTGCAAAAGCATGATTACTTGTTAAACGGGCACACCTGCATGCAACGCTCGATTTGCGTATCGGCCTGATTGGGGTTCTGATAGCATCGGACCTGGATCGGATCCTTTTGCGCCAGCGCCGCCTTGCGCGCCTCATCATCGAGTTTATCCGGCACAGGAAGCGGAGGCACCCTCCAGCCCGTAGTCGTAGAGCCTCCCCCTTCCGTCATTCCCAAAACTCGCGCCCACTCGCAACGATCGTCATTCCTGGCATACTGACCACAATCGGTACACGACAATGCGCCCGACGGACAGGCATCGACGCACAAGCGGCAACCTTCAGGACAAGAACCTTCGACTCGCTTTGACCCCGGCAACTCAGCAGAGGTCAACACAAACGAAAACCGCAAACGCTGACCATAATCTTTGGAGGTCAGGAACCCATTCTTCGCAACAAAGCCCAAACCCGCCGCGGCCGCAAAGGGAGCCTGAGCCTGCAAGTCAGCCATCTTCCCAATATGGTTCATCGGACGCCCCTTCGACAGCGAGTCAACCTCAATGGCACCCTCGGCAGCATAGCCCAGCTTGCGCAACGCCGATGCCATGTCCAGCGCTCCCCAAGTCGTCTCGCGCAGCGCCTGCATATTCGCCTGAATGTACGAAACCAGGCAATCCGTCGTGTTCCGACCAGCAAGCGCAACAACGCGCTTCGACATCCCCTGCCCCAAAACAATCAGCGACTTCGCTTCGGGAACCAGCTCCCGCAATTCGGCAGCTGCCTTGTCGCCCAAGCTCGCCAATGACGCAACCCCGCATACATCCACTTGAGGAAGCAAGCCTTGCTTAAGGTCAATGACTTCGGCGGCCGACTTCAAGCCATCCAAAGGACGATCAACCTCGAACACGCATTCTTCCATCGGCGCATCCGTGGTCAAGGATGCCACGACCTTGTTTTCCCAACCTGCCAAAGCCGCCGCCTTCTTCTCGAATTGCACGAGATACCAAGGCGTAAATGCCTCGTAGCCACCATCGTCAAGATACCTTCCGAAATCGTAGATTCCCGGCTGGAGCCGCCCTGTGATATGGGTTGCCATGTTGACGTTTTTCGCGACCATTGCGCCCGGTTGCCCCAGGTACTTGGGTTTCCTTGCCCCGAAAGCCACGACCCACTTGAACGCCTTGTAGAAATCATCGGTCCTGAATTCCTTTTCGAAAAGCGCCTTGTTCTCCTGGAATTTTTCCATCGGGAATACGGCTACCGAATCCGCTCCTGCCTTTATGGCATACTCCTTCAGCTTGGTCTTGATCTCGTCCCACTGCGCTGTCGGCGCGGGCTTGATGCGCCTTGGCGACTTGGTTCTCGATCTGTCCCAGGTTCTCAAAGGCTTCGCCATGCAGTACTTGAAGGAAGAGCACATATACCCTGCATTGCCACGAAGCACGCGTACGACTCCCGAGTCCATCGCATCGTAGATCCCCTGCTCGTCCATCTCGTCGCGTTCGGCCAAGTGCGTCATGTCCAGATGGCACTGTTCGCCCCAGAAGCATCGCCAGCGATTGATGTGCGCATATTCCAGCTTCTTGCCTTCGATTTCAAACGAAATCGTCTTGGTTCCCAGCAGTTTCTCCGGCTTGTAGTTTTCGCCCCAGCATGCCTTTTCACAAAGCTTGCAGCGATCGCACAACGGCTCGCCAGTGTACATCGGGTCGGCGACCAACGGAGCAGACGTGATCACAGAAACAATGCGCTGACGTGGTCCGTACTTGTACGACATCGACATCCCGTGCCAACCGTACTCGCCCAAACCTGCCGCGACCAAGGCGTTGATATGGCTGAACGAGGCATGATGGTCAAATGGAACCCCATCCTGATGACGATGGTGCCAGTACGTCGTGCACATGATCGGAATTGTCGGATATCCCAAATCCTCCAAGTACCTTCCAACACGTACGGCCATCGTATCCAGCTTCGGAATCATTCCAATCTGAAAGCCGCCGGGGTAGTTGCTGTTGGGTTCCGCGCCGAAATCAACCGTCGCATCAAGATGGTGAACCGCCATCACGATAACAGCCTTGGCCTCCGGCAAATGAGACTGGGGACGAACCGGCTCAGGGGCACCTGCGTACCTCGACACCGATGCGATTCCGACCAAATCCGCGCCTTCAAACCGAGCCTTCTCCTTCACAAGTTTCGTCAATTCTTCTGGACTCATCCTTTTCTCCTGCTTGATGTCATTTGGTTTATTTGGAAATCGGTCGTTTGGAATCGCTCGCAAATTAGTATATAGTAGTTTTGTTAGTTGTAAACAGGACTTTTTCGCTAAATTCTTCCGAAAAAAGACAGGAATGACACCAACGCAATTCAGAAACCAACGATTTATCCTCTGACAATCATCCCACTAAACAGGCTACCATGCAACGTGAAAAATCATGGCAACCTGAGAAACTGCGGATTGCGATGGTAGCGACCGTCACTTTGCACGATTTGCCTGGATGAAGGCGGCAATCGGCAAGCCCATGTTCGGATAGTTGGGATAGGGATGGGGATTGCCGGACTGGACACGCAAGCGACTTTCACCCTTATAGCCGAAGTGCGGCAGTGTCACGTCTCCCTGCGCATAGACGTACCCATCAATGTTGTCAGTGCCGATTCCCGTGTCCACAAGATGGAAGCCATCCTGCTCTCTACGGTCGAACGTCTTGATCAACCAGTCGCGAAAACGCCACATCGCAGCATTCTGAAGAGTCGTGAAATCGCCGGCGACATTGTCGTCAATCCCGCATGACGTACAGGGAATGCAGATGATGAACTTCCCATTGGGATTGCTTGACAAATAGGAGTCCTTCATCGCCGTAATGCGCTTCCCCCACTCCATGAAATCGACATCAAGGCGATTGCGGAAATCGTTCAGCCCAAGCAACACGAACAGAAAATCTGGCTTGTCGACATTCCACATGGCAAGATACTTGCCGTAGTCGAATGTCCATGTGAACTCGTCCTTTTTCACCGGCTTCCATGTATTTCCGTCGTACACCACAAAGGTATCATTCCCGTTATCGTACTGAATGTCTCCCTTGACGGGGTTGAGCAGGATGCCTGTTGTCTCTTCGAATCGCGGTAGGCAATCGTCATATCGGCTACAGGAATATGTAGGTTCAAATCCCTCCGGAGCCGTCTTCCTGAAACATTTCCATGCATTCACCCAAAATTCACGCGCACCCCAGTACCGTGCCTCGCCAGAGGGCTGCATGAAGCCATGGTACGCCTGTACAGGTCTCGTCGGAACATTGAAATAACCTGCCAGACTCCATCCGCCACGCCCCTCGTTATAACGCCCTTCGCCTCCCTTCAGCAACCCGACAAGTTTCAAATTCGGGACATTCTTGGGAGACAAAGCAGCTTTGTAAAACTCTCCGTGCGTATAGCTGTCGCCGACGATCTGCGCCGTCACAACGCCGGAGCCTGCCCCGGCCACCCCAACACGAATGGTCGATTTCAAGGTCTTCACAGTCTCAAATTCATCGCCATTGACCAAATCAATGCGCAAGACGCTCCCGTCAATCGGCTCGCGAATCGTCGCAACATGGCTAAGCCGACGCTGGAACGTTCCTCCGCCTTCCAGGCTGAATCGTACAAAGTCATTATATGGACGCCAGCGTTTCAGGAACGGCTGTACGAACAGGTCATTGCCGTTATCGGTCAGCAACCACAACTTCGCTGGCACACAGATATCATTTACAAATCGCTCTTGGACCTGTCCTGCCACGCAAAGACACAAAGCCAACGGAAGCACATGGTAGCTTTTCATTATTCACTCCAATTTTCAAGTATGGATTCTTTCCCCCCGACCATTCCAAGTAATCTACCATGCCACATGCAATCAGCAAGTTAAAACAAACAAGGGTTTTCCTCAGAGTTGCTTAAGGCGAAGCCATCAATACAAATAAAGTTGACGAACAATTTTTTCTCCGAGATTTTTTCACTCTCAGCTTTTTGCGAACATTTGCTCTCTATTCTCTGGATCAAAACCTTTCGCCTTGATTTGGTAGAAAAACCACTTTTCGTCTCTCTAAAAACCAAATCCGTCAAATCAGCCACCAGAAGGCATGTAACATTCATTTTGAGTACGAAATAGATGAATTATAAATGCTGAATTATGAATGCAGAATGACCGCCCGACCCGCCCGACCCGCCCGACCCGCCCGACCCGCCCGATCCGCCCGATCCGCCCGACCCGCCCGACCCGCCCGACCCGCCCGACCTGTCCCAATCCAATAATCCCTCAATGTCGATTTCAGTAGGCATGTCACATGTATTTTGAGTACGAAACCAATGAAAATTTCGTTTTGGTTTCGGGTTGGTTTTGCGGATAAAAAATCTTACAAAAACCAAATAAAACGTCCCTTCGTCCCAGTCGCATATCCCAGTCACATAGGTCACATTCGTCCCATTTGTCTCATAGGTCCAAGTCCCAATTTCTTCAATCCCCGCCTGTTGGGGCGAAAGATTTTCCGCCCTCAGCCCTGCCAAAAATCATCTTCGCCAATTCCGCCACGAAAAGGCATGTCACATGCGTTTTGAGTACGAAGCTGATGATTTTTTGTCCTGGTTCCATGGGGCGGGCAGAAAGACCAATTGGGGCGAAAAATCTTTCGTCCCTACTAATCCCAACAAAAAATCAAGTTCACCAATTCCGCCACGAAAAGGTATGTCACATGCATTTTTAGTACGAAACCTGCAATTTTTGTTTTGGATTAAGGGTGGTTTTGGGGAGTTTTACTGGGAGATCAACAATCCTTCGCGAATTATTGGTTTTGCGTCCGTCATGACGATGAAAAGCTCTGGTCATGTCGAAACTGGACGCATAAAAGGGCATTCATGTCGCAAATGGGCACATGGAAGGGAGATTTTGGATGCTTGAGAGGAGGTTTTTTGGGGACGGAAGACCGCCTTGACGCTTTCATGGAATCAGCTTAGTGCGAAGTTGGAGAAGAGATCCGGAAACTATTCTGGAACTTGGGTTTGCCCCTTCCGCTCTTCCCTTTGCCTGAGCCATTCGAACAACGGATCCGCAGCATACCTGAAGAACAAGTTATGGCCCACGCAAATAATCAAGGAGAGGGGCAGGAACGTCAGCCGCGCGACGAACTCGCACTTTTCAGACATGGTGAAGTTGTCCAGCGGATTGCCGACAACCGACGAGAGGAATTCGACGAGCGTACCTCCAAGGATTTTCTCCACGATGGACTCCGGGAGCTCTTCGACGATTTCCACTGCCCTGGGGTTCCTGCTGTGCTTGAGTCCCGCCTTCCTCGCCTGCTTCCGTACAAATTTCGCGGAGCCGACCCCGTGCCTGGTTACGAAGACACGCCCGAGCGCCTTACGCTTCAGGTCCTCCGTCTCCCTTTCTTCAGTCGCCTCTGGCTTTTCGAGCACTACCTCCTGCTCCTCCCTCGGCTTTCCGTCCTCCGCCCCTGGCGTTTCCTTCGTCTTCGCCAGCCTTTCCACAAGGCGCTCGAAGCCGCCCTCCTCCAGGAAGCGCATGATCACGCACCGCTCGA
>JAGVUR010000024.1 GCA_019136135.1 Verrucomicrobiota bacterium | reverse complement strand
TGCCTTAAAAAACTCCGGGGGGTGCGGGGGGCAGAGCCACCCGGAGCAAAAAACAACACCGTTTACCACCATAAAAACAAAAGCGATTTTTAAGATTCACGAGTAACCAACACATTAATACAAAACCACGGCAATGTCGAAACACATCCAGTTACTTTTTATAGGGATCGCATCCATGCTGTCAATCCTGCTTCTATCGGGTTGCGCGACGATGGACGATCCTACCCAGGCGCGCAGCGACCACACGCGTCAATTCTCCATGCAGCTTGACCAGCTTGCCCAGGAACAGCTCAAGGAGTCCCTGTCGCTTGACCAGTGCATCGCGCTGGCAATGACCCAAGGCTATGAAGCCAAACAGGCAGACCTGAAAGTCCAACTCGCCAAGCTTGACAAGGACATCGCCTTTGCCAATTTCCTTCCGCAAGTTACCGCGACCGCAGGACTCACCACCTGGAGCATTCCACAATCGTCAAGGGACATACAGGTCGCTGACAAGACATACTCCAGCCTGAGCACAAGAACCACATTGCCCCTGCTCGTGCCAGCGGCTTACTTCCTCTACCAAAACACCAAGCTTGCCCAGGACACTACCAAGCTCGCAGCACACTTGGTCAGGCAAACGATCCTGCTCCAAACTACCGTTTCCTTCTTCGAATGCCTCATCCTGCAAGATACGATTGCCGCAAAGACTACGCAACTCCAGGCAGCGCAGGAGCAATACAAGAGGATCAAGGGACTGGCGGACGAAGAACTGGTCGCGCAATGGGAAGCAGGACAGGCATTCTACCTCCAAGAGGCAACTCAGGCAGACCTGCAACACGCCAAAAGGGCACTTGCAGCCGCAAACGCATCATTACTTAAGACTATCGGCTTGAACCCACTAGCAAAACTCACGCTAAAACGTGAAAACCTGCCCGACCCACAACCACCGAGAAACACACCGGCAGAAAACGTCATCGTCGCACTCGCCTCGCATCCTTCCCTGTCCATCGCAGACCATACCATCGTCATTCATGAAAACATGGTCCGTATGGCAATCGCCAACTTCCTCCCAAATATCGGCGCCTTCGCCAATGCGTCCTGGACAACGGATTCATTCGCAAAGCACGTCCACTCCCTCTACGGAGGATTCAACGCCACCATGGACGTCTTCAAGGGATTCACGAAACTCAAAGGCTACAAGGCCGCCAAGCTCAGGAAGCAAAGCGCCGAATGGGAACGGGATTCCCTTTTCCTGTCAATCATCCTCGAAGTCGTCAAGGCGGACAATGCCGTCAGGAATGCATTTGACGCACATGAGATCGCCAAGCTGGCTGCCACGACCTCAGAGGAAAAATTCGACGACTACTACAAAAAACAACGAGAAGGACTCGTGACCGTAAACGACATGCTCGAGGCGCAAGCAGCAAGGGACAATGCACAAACAGCGCTCACAAGGGCAAACTTCGAACGGCATCTCGCACTGGCGCAACTGCAAATGGCACTCGGCATCATCGAGCCGCCAAACTTAAGCCCAAAAACAGAAAACTGAACCTCCCGCCCATCCAGAACATAATAACAACCTAGACCTCACATAAAAGCAATGAAACGTTCAAGAAAATATTTCTCAAGACTGATTCTTATCCTGGCTACGATTACCCTGATGTCATGCAAGAAGGAAACTGCCCAGGAAATCGTTACTGAAAGACCGCCGACTCCAATCAAGACAACATCGGCAGAAATCAAAACCTTTGTCAATAAACTAACCATACAAGGTACACTCGAAGCGGAATTCTATGCCAATGTCGCAGCCAAGATCGATGGTGTCCTCGAGGAAATCTGGGTTGACGAGGGCGATGCAGTCGAAAGCAACAAGACGAAACTCTTCATGATCGACAACCGGAAGCAAGAGCAAAACGAAATCGTCTCCAGGCAGGCGGCACTAGTGGCTGCACAAAACCACAAGGTCGCACTCGCCAACATCGACAGGGCAAAGGCGGTAGCCAAAAAGGCGAAGCTGGACATGGACAGGTTCACGCGATTGAGAGAACAAGGAGCCGCAACGGCCAACGAACTGGAACTCCACCAGACCAACTGCGAACAGGCAGAAGCAACACTCAACCTGGCAATGGCACAAGCGGAAGCAGCCAAGGAACAGGTCGCACAGGCAGAAGCAGCATACCAAATCGCCAAAAAAGACCTGGAAGACTGCACGATACTGGCACCCCTCACAGGCACCGTCGTCGCAAGAATGAAGGAACCTGGCGAGCAGGCGTCGAGATCCTCGCCAGTCATCAAGATCAAAAACCTGGACAAGCTGGAGGCAACCGCATTCGTACCGGGAAACTACTACGACAACATCCAGGTCGGCAAAACGAAAATCGCCTTGGCCGCCAACGGAACGGACGCAGGCACCTTTGTGGTATCCTACAAGGCACCGACCATCGATACAACCCTCAGAACCTTTGAAATCAAGGCGAAGCTGGACAAGGTACCGGAAAGCATCACGCTGGCTCCCGGAATGCTGGTCGGCATCTCCATCGTCCTCGATACCAGGGATGGACTGGCGGTTCCCGCACACAGCGTCATCCAACGGTCACAAGGACACTTGGTATTCATCGAAAAGGACAATGTGGTCAGGCAGCTTCTGGTCAACATAGGATACGAACAGGACGGCTTCATCGAAATCTCACCGAAACCCGACCAAAGCCTGACCCTGAAGCCAGGCGATCAGGTCGTCGCAGAAGGTCAATATCTGATCAAGGACGGCGACAAGGTCCAACGCTAATCTATTCCACTCACGCCCAGGAGCTGCAATATGTCGCTTTCAGGATTCTCAACCAGGCATCCAGTACCAATGATATGCCTGCTCATAGCTTTGACTTTCTTGGGACTTAATTCATTCAGGAAAATGCACCTGGAACAATTGCCCAAATTCGACATCCCCTACATTACCGTCATCACGACCTGGGTAGGGGCAACACCAGAAGACCTGGAAGTCGACGTGGCGAAGAGGATCGAAGACGCCGTCTCGTCGCTAGACGGACTCAAGCACGTCACCTCGACATGCATGGAAAACGTCTGCATAACCCAACTCGAATTCGAACTCGACCAAGACGTCGACACATGTGCAGTTGAAGTCAGAGAGAAGATTGACGCCATCCTCGACGACCTTCCCGCAGGATGCGAAAGACCAGTCATCGAAAAAATCAACGTCAACTCAACCAGCGCCGTAACGCTTTGCCTCACTGGAGACGCAACTATCGACGAGCTTTACGACTACGCGGATAACACTCTTGCAGATCGGTTCTCGACGGTTCCCGGAACTGCCAAGGTCGAACTGATCGGAGGCAACAAGCGGGAGGTACACGTCGAACTCGACCGTAATCAACTGGCAGCGGCTGGACTCACCTCCGCAGATGTCATCCAAGCACTTAAAGCAAACGTCCTCTCGCTACCGGCAGGACGAGTCAAGGAGCACGGACAGGAAGTCTCGGTCAAGTTTGACGCCGAATACGCAACCGTCAATGAAATCGCCAACCTAGAAGTCGCCAACATCAAAGGCAATAGACGATATATCAAGGACTTGGGAACCGTCACCCTGGCCTCAGAGGAAAAGCGCGAACTGGCATTTATTGACAGCCGCCCCTGCATCATCCTGAAAATCATCAAGAAGGGTGAGACAAATGCCGTCAGGCTCGTAAACACAATCCGCCAAAGAGCCGAAGACGTCAGACCCAATCTTCCCGGCGGCATGGAGTTGATTTGGTTTAGCGACAACGGGGAATTCGTGGAATCCACAGTCCAATCGACCTTAGGTGACATCATCACGGGCATCATCATCTGCGGTGCGCTCCTGTTCATCTTCCTAGGCAACATTCGCGCCACGCTCATCGCTGTCATCACCATGCCGCTCACCATCATCATCTCCATGTTCTTCATGGAGCAAATATTCGACTATTCGCTGAACCTGTCCACATTGTTGGCAACAGGGCTTTCCGTGGGCATCTTGGTCTCGAACTCGATTGTCGTGCTGGAAAATATCGTCAAACGCTTCCAGGATCATGAGGATTCCTGGGAGGCCGCCCGTGTCGGAACCGAGGAAGTCGCTTTGGCAGTCGCCGCATCCGCAGGCACCAACGTCGTCGTGATGCTCCCAATCGGCATGATGTCATCGGTGATCGGCTTGTTTTTCGCGCCATTTGCGGTCACGACGCTCATCCTGAACATCGCCTCGATCTTCATCTCCCTCACGCTCACCCCAATCCTTTGCGCCATCATCCTCAAGCCAGAAAAGCAAAACGGCAAGCAAAAGGAATCGGCCTCAACAAAATGGATGAAATTTCAACAAAACCTGGCTGATGTCTACGCGAACATCATCAGGAAAATCGCCAACTCAAGAATGATCACAGCAATCATCATCATCGCTACAATCGCCCTGTTCATCCATTCCTTGTCCTTGGCTCCGGAACTCGGATTCAACTTCATAGAAGAAACTGACAGGGGACGAATCTTCATCAAAGCAGAATTCCCAACAGACTATACGCTCGAAAAATCAAACGAGAGAATCCTGACCATCCAAAGGAAGCTCCTGGACAAATTCGGGGACGAGACTCTCCAGCATTCACTTGCCTCAACAGGAAAGGTCGACTCCATCGCCGGCGCCGCTTCGCAGGCGGTCTACCTCTCGCAGATCCAACTCCAATTCGTTGACAAGACCAAGCGCGATTGGAGCATCTTCGACCGTATCAATCAAATCAATGAACTGCTTTCCGACGAGACGGACTGCATCTTCACAATCGCTATCGAATCAAGCATGGGGGGACTTTCAGCGCCAATCGAGATCCAAATCACCGGAGAGGACCTAGAACAACTGGAGCAGCTCGGAACTATAGTCCGCGACATTGCCATGAAACAACCTGGAGCAGCAAATATCGACTCATCAATCCGAGACGGAAAACAACAGCTCAAAATCACACCCAAAAGAGCGCCGATCTCAGATCTGGGAATGACGGCCGCACAGCTCGCAACCATCATGAGAGGCAACCTGGAGGGGATCGAAGCGGCCACCTTCAAGCGTGGTGACAGATCATTCGACATCAGGGTGAAATTCAAGGAACAACCAGGAAAAGACCAAGTCAAGGGATTCATGCTTCCGGGAAGCGATGGAAAGCCTGTCGCGCTCGAAGCCGTCGCCAACGTGGAGCCTACGCTGATCCCAATCCAAATCGAACGCATAGATAAAGTCCGAATGGTCAAGGTCATGGGAACAGTACAGGCAGGCGGAAAACTCGGAAATATCCTCGATCAAATCCAAAAGGAAGTCGAGGAAAATAATATCCTGCCGCCGGGATATGAACTAAAAATCGCTGGCTTCGGCGAAATGATGAGGGAATCGATCCTCGACTTCCTGGAGGCGCTGATCCTGGCCATCTTCCTGACCTACTTGACCCTCGCCGCAATCCTGGAATCCTTCACCAGGCCAATCATCATCATGTTGATCATCCCGCTTGGCGCAATCGGCATCTTTTGGAGCCTAAAACTGGCCGACACAGCTATTTCCATCTTCGTCATGCTAGGCATCGTCATGCTCATCGGCGTCGTCGTCAATGCAGCCGTACTGATCATCGACAGGATGAACCAACTGGCCGAAGCCGCCCATTCCATGCGGAATGCGATGATCCAGGCATTGTCAGACACCTTCCGAGCCGTCCTGATGGTCGTCCTTGCCTCTGGACTTGGAATGCTCCCGATGGCTTTGGCATCGGGAATCGGCTCTGAATTGCGTGCGGGCATTGGCATCGCATCAACAGGGGGCGTCGTCGTCGCAGGCATCCTTACCATGACCGTGCTCCCCCTGACATTCCTTCTCTTTACCGCCAAATCACCAGCGGATCGAAGAAAACTGTGATTCATGTGCCTTTGCCGACAAAGCGCAAGGCGCAATTAATATCAGAATCTCCAGAGCACTTCGTAGCCGACATGGTTGGGTTCCGGCCAGGGATTGTCCCAAAGGTAGATCAAGGTGCCTGCCACAATGTCGGGCGCCAAATTTCTAGGAACCCTGAATCCACCTATGTTTCCGAAGAATCCCCAACCGCCCAACCGATTCGGCGCCACGAAATCGCTGTCGCCGGCATCGCATTGAATCAATACCACGGAATTCGGATCGGATTCAAAGGAACGTGACATATTGGAGTAGCTCGCCCTGAATCGGCGTGTCCTCTCGGGTCCAAACCATTGTTCGCCGATTTCTGTCACGTTGAGGTGTTCGGCAGGATTGTCGTGCCCCACACCTTGAGTCATCAGCCCGAATCGTGCCAAGCCACTGAAGCCCAGAGCGGTCTGGGTATAGGTCCCATCCTCCTTGAGTTTTCTGTAGTAGAAGAATGGAGCGCCTCCAGTTTCCCACCAAATGCCGCCATTGACCACATAGTCGTGAACAGCCTTGGCGATTTCATCGAACTCGACCCCTTCGATGCCCGGCATGATTTCGGTCAGGGGATTGACCACGGCAAAGGGACGTCCAGAAGCACCATATGGCAACCTGAGCATACTCAGCATCTTGTGAACATCTGTCACTTCGATAGTTTTCAGATCGGTTCCGGCAAAATGCCGCGCAAACTCGGATTTAAAATCGGACGCACGTCCATTTTGATACCCATCCTTGCAAGGCTGCGGATTGTAGATCGCGACTTCAGGCTTCAGGATTCCCAAGGCTGCCGGGGATTTCACCTTCAATTCAGCCGGTAACTTCTTGATGTCACGATCCTTGACCGGAATTGCCACAGTCATCCAGCCCGACTCGATCCGGCATTGAGTCTCCTGATTCTGGAATCCGAGGGCTTGGAGCCGAAGTGCTTGCGATGTCCAATCATTTGGCACTGGAATACGCAGGACCGTACCCGATTCGCCACGCAGGCCGCCAAGCAACCTACCTTCCTTTTTCCTAAAGGCAAAACATGTTGCCTTTCCATCCGAGGCATACAGGCGTCCCGTCCTGACGCGAGGACTGCAAACGTAGTACCCGAACCCGGGCATGACCTGCCCCTCAAGCCACGACTTGTCAGCATCAGGCAATTTAGTCCGCCCAAGCAATCCATTCAACGTGATCGGGTCTTTGCCGGTATTGGTGAGCACGGAAATATCCCCATCGAAGCGAGTATAGATCAACATGTGCGGAGCGGGAGCTGCGGTATGTTCTTGCAGATAGATGAAATCAAGCATTTTACGTCCTGCATAGTCCGCACATGCGGTTTTCTGGACGGCATCGACCCAGAAGACCCAATCGCGTTTCTTGGGTGTGTTTTGCAATCCAGCCTGCCAAGTCTCGCTGGTTGCGTAGCCGAAAGCGAGGATTGCCGCCATTCGCTCGTGGTCGATGATGTACAGATCAAGGTCATGGTTGGTAAAGAGGCACTTGTCATGCCCAAGAAAGCCGAGGATTGGGAAGAACTGCCATTCGCCTTTTGGAAAATGGTGTTTGTTGTGTCTTGTTCGATTGACTCCGTCTCCCGGTACCTGCCCCCAACTTGACCCGCAGATGATGGTCTCCACATTGAGCACTCGATCGTATCCATCTTCGCTCGCTAGCATCACTTCTTTCATGTCCTCCATCGACAAGGAAACAAGACCGTCCATCGCGTTGGGTCCCTTGACTGGCTCAACGGGATTGAAGTCGACGCGCCAGCCACGAGATCCGACCTGGTCCTGGAGCAGGATATCGTGCTGCATGGTCTGCGCCATTTGCCTTCTGACCTTGCGGTGCGCCTGTTGGACGGCGGGATGATGGAACGAGAGCGAGTACCCTTGGTTGTTGCCGTAAGTTTCCGTCAATGCCTTCCCGTCCTTCGCCTTCGCCAGCGGGGCTTCGCCGGCGGCGATGAACGTTGGGCCCTTGGGAGTCGAACCCCACCAGGACGTATTGGTGTACGGCATTGAAAGATGCCCCCTTTCATGGGCGATGCGTACGAATTCCTTCATGTCGTCTTCAGTTCCCCAATTCTTGTTTGGCGGCAAATGATCTGGATACTGCTTGTCAAAACCACCTTTCAAGTATTCCGTAAAATGAAGGTTGGAACCAGGGGGAATGTGATCCAATTCCGATATCTGACGCTTCGCGTTTCCGACACGGTACCTCAGAAGCATCGCTTCCTTCAATCTTGAAAGCGTACCGCGCTTAACCTCCTTCGCCGACAACGGAACGTTGATCTCGTTGATCATTGCATACTCGTCCAAGGCTGCCTGGGCGCTGGAATGATTGAATTGCCAGCGGAACTTCGGAGAACGCCAAGTGCCGCCTCGATCAATGTAGAAATGCCATGAATGAACAAAATTCGCCGATGTCCCCGTTCCCGTAATCGACAGCGTGACCGGAGTGCAGTAGCGTTCCCTGTCCCAAGGTCGGCGAAGCATAGGCTGGATCCCGAAAACGGACACGTTTCCGCTGGCAAACTGAAATTGTGCAAAGTCCGCCACCGCAGCAGGATACAAGGTGTGGTACGAGCAGTACTCCTGGTAGGCGGCCGAAAAATAGAATGGAACTCCGCCAGTCTCCCACCAAATGCCGCCACGAATCACAAAATCTTTGATTGCATCGACGTATGATTGGTGCTGTTCGATGGTTCCCGTGGCAAGCCATTCGTTGTACGGATTCAAGATCAATCCAACCTTGTTGTCCTGCAACGCCGACTTCAACTCCTCCGGCGTCCTGATCATCACAACCTGGCCACGCATCTGAGAAACCAGCTTCGACGTGTTCAGAAGAGCCGACCACTCGCCCACACGCAAGGCTGCCCAAGACATGTTTTCCTTGAACAGCGGCAAGCTGATCACGGCGAAGCGCTTGTCCTTCAAAAGTTCTTGGTTTTGCCTTGCCAGACCCGCCAGGGTTTCCAGCATAAGCGTGCCGGCGATGGGATTTCGCCCGAAGCCACCAGTCGAATTCCTGAAGAACCAGCCCTTTCCACCGTACTGATTTCCATGGATCAGGTCACCCGATGCATTTCTTACCAAGACCAGATCCTTATGCCCTTCCTTCGGTGGCCTGCAAACACGCATGCTGGCGCCTTCGATTTCCTTGATGGCTTCCTCGGAAAACCATTGCTTTCCTTCGGCAGTCACTTCCAATGGCTTCTCTGGCTCCTTGAACGGAAGATAATTGAGTTCAAGCCCACTGAATGAAGTGTAAGGCTCGGGACCAACACGTTGAGAAACCAACTTCGTATTCCCGGTATGCCTCCTGAAATAATCCGGAAGAAACGCAATCCCATTCGTCTCGGAACCATATTGCGGAAAGATCACCTTGCCCATTCCTTCCAGCGGGAAATTAGCCTTCGCAGGCAATACAACACGATTGATCTCGCGGTCAGTCGACTTGACATTGAACGAAAAATCAATCTCCTGGGGCTTGCAGTCTGCGACAAACTCCAGAACGCACTCCTTCGCAGTATAGGTCGCAATCAACGCATTCCCTTCGCGTTTGACCTCGACTTGCGCATTCCACGGTTCTTTCACGAATGCGCTGGCGCTCACCGACGGTTGGTCGCCGATGGCAATTGCCCAGAGCTCAGGCAACTCAATCTTGGTCGTCCCCTGAACAATCCGACCTGCTCCAAAACCATCGAACCAAAACTCATACCCAGGTTGCCGAATGGTCTCGGCACTGTACGATACCAACGTTGGAAGCAAGATCAGCCAAAGCAAGCGCATCATCGTCAATTCCTAATTATTCGCGAAAATAGCATCCAGGTTTTGTACTATATTGTTATTTCGCCTGCTTGACGCAGATTCCCAGGTTGGCTCCAACAGTCCGTTCCACATTGCCTTTGTGGTGGTTGAACTTGCGGATCGCCTTGGCTTTCTCGTCCCATGAAACCAACGTAGTCGACCCGCCGCCATCCATGTTCAAGGCATTCCATGCGCCGAATTCGCTCAGATACTCGGCGAGTTCAATCGTCGTTGCACCTTCACTATATCCTGGTTGACGGCCATCTATAGCCATGATGTACATATATTTGCAGTCCTTCGACAAGCCGTAGCCCATCCTGGGATGCTTTGACTTGTCTCCTGCAATATTCTTGCCGTCTTCAAGGATTTTGGCAAACCCCGTAACTGCCAGATTGATGTGTTCTATCGCCTCTTGCTTGACCACCTCCATCGTGATTCTGCCGTCCTTGTAAACCACGAACGAAGGGCATCTGTTCAGTTCGCTGACCAGCACTCCATCCGAAACAATCAACCCCAAATTGCAGCCATGCTTTTGGTTCCAGGGCGGACACCAGGGTTCCCAGCCGTTGCAGTTTGCAGCCACCTGCATATTGTGCCCTTCCGACCTGGCATCCATCAAAAAGTCACGGGTCCTTCGTCGCACTGTCCTGATGATCATCTCTCGTTGTCCTTCAACAGGTTCCATTTTCGTTCCCCATTCGGGGGCTCTCGGCGTAGCCTCGAAGTACAAGCCAGGCGTGGTCAAGTCAATCCGAATCACATTGATTTTCATGATTCGCGGTTCTTTTCGTTCCTGAAAGAGATGCTTGAAGCCTGGATACAACTCTTCAGCATTAATGGCACGATGCAGTAATCCAGTTCAAATGTAAGCTTTCCAGCGACTTTATCAAATCCACTCGTTTTTTCGTTGGTTTTGCGGTGTTTTTTTCAGGGAAGAATATGCCATTTCCGCTTGGAGAATAGTAGCAAAACCACAGTGATTTTTTCACCATTTCGTACTCAAAAACCATGTGACATGCATTTTACTGGCGGGATTGGAGGTTTTGGGACTGGGACGACTGAGACAAATGAGGCAAATGGGACTTATAGGACTGGGACGTGGGACTGGGACTATGGGACGTTGACATTGAGTTTTGTGGCTCTTAAGCTTCTGGGACTGGGACTTGATCTTTACACCCAATAAACAAACCCCACATTCAGCATTCAGCATTCAGCATTCAGCATTCAGCATTACAGCGCGTCAAATTTTTATCTCGCCTATAATATTGATGTCAAGGGATTTTGGCATATAGTAGGTTAATTTTTTATCTTTTTTTCAGAGTCATCCCATAGGCTTCAAGAAACAGGCATATTCAGCCTGATTTCGTACTTACGCAAGCCGTTTTTCTCAAAAACCCATTTTTGATTTCTTGGCCTTTGCTACTTAA
>JAGVUR010000109.1 GCA_019136135.1 Verrucomicrobiota bacterium | reverse complement strand
CACCCTACCACAGCTATAGTAGTGATGTTTTCGAGTTGGCTCGAACCAACTCCTGGCCGTTTCCGCCCACGGATGGCGGTTCGGTCAGAAACGAAGGCCGTGAACGGTTACGAATAATCATGGCAAATGAGTTACATTAATATTACTTGTGTCTGTTTTCCGAGAAATTTTGTCAAGCAAAGACAAGGGGTAGTATTTGCTATGAGTATAATGAACATAGGCTTAATCGTATTGGTATTGAGCGGCTTATGCTCTCTTGCGTTGACTCGTCGCGATAGCAGCTCTTGGCAGATTGGTGTATTTGGCTGCGTTGTAGGCTGTTCTTTGTGCTTGCTTGGTGGGTTGTGGAGTCATGCGGGATGGAGTTTGACTCGTGGCGAGCTGCAGTTCAGGCATGACATGCTGTCTTTGCTGTTCCAATTGCCGGTATTGGTTTTGGGGATTGTCGGCGGGATTCATTCTGTTGGTTATTTTCGTGACCAATGCGCGGGTCGCCAGGGGATCTATTGGTTTTTGTACAATTTGATGCTTACGTGCATGATATGGGTGACTTTGGCGGTTCGTCCCATTGAGTTTTTGTTGAGCTGGGAATTTATGGGTTTGCTTTGCGCTTTTTTGGTGATGTTCAATTACCGCGAGAAGGAAAGCGCTCATCTGGCTTGGATATACTTGCTTGCCTGCCACGCCGGCGGCTTGGTGCTGCAGTTGATGTTTGTGTTTGGCGATACGCATAACTCCGAGATGGTGTTCTTGATAGTAGGGTTAGTTGGATTTGGCTTGAAGATTGGCTTTCCGTTATTGCATGTCTGGTTGACTGAGGCCCAACCTGTGGCGCCGGCACCCGCGTTGGCGGTGATGTCAGGTTCGATGCTGAATTTGGGGTTCTACGGATTGTTCAGGCATGTTTCGATGTCGGGCAACGAGTTTTTTGCTGGCATGACCTTTACGATTTTGGGTTTGGTCGGGATGTTGTTTGGCGTGATGTTTGCGCTGGGGCAGGGCAACTTGAAGCGTTTGCTGGCTTATTCGAGCATGGGGAACATGGGGATTGTGGGTCTTGGGGTCGGCTTGGGGTTCTTGGGTTCATCTTCCGACAACATCATGATGGCGGTGTTTGGGATGTCTGGCGCTTTGTTGCACATGATGAACCACAGTTGCCTGAAGGGTTGCTTGTTTATGGGGACTGGTTCGATCTTGCGTTCGGCTGGCGAGTTGCGCATTGACCGTTTGGGCGGCTTGCTTAAGAAGATGCCCTGGACGGGGCGTTTCTTCTCGTATTCTTCGATTTCGCTAAGCGGGTTGCCTCCATTCATCGGCTTCACTGGAGTGTTTTTGCTGTATATGTCAGCGTTTTATGGGATATTGAACGGTACTGGAGTTGTACTTTTGCTGAGTGTTGCCTCTGTGCTGGCCTTGGCTTTGGCCAGTGGTTTGGCCAGCGCCATGCATGCCAAGGCGATAGGCGGCGTGTTTTTGGGCGAGAGTCGCCTGCCTGGCATTGATCAGGTACGCGATACTTGCAAGGCAATGCGCTATTCGCTGGGCGCCTTGTGCATTTTGTCTTTCGTGCTCTTGTTGTCGAGTCCATGGTTGGCAGGATGTTTTGGTGGTGTGATCGAGCATGTGCTGTGCTTGGGCGGATATGTTGAGGAAGGCGGCTTGACCGTAGCTGAAGTGCTTTGGCAAGAGGTATTTCCAATGTTGCTTGGCGTTGTGGTTTTTTCGGTTTTGACATTGGTTGTGATAGTGGTCTTGTTGTTTGTGCGTAGGTTGTTGCCTGGCAGGAAGTTGATTGACCGGAAGGCAGCCTGGGATTGTGGGTTTGCGAAGCCGACAAGCAGGATGCAGTATACGGGCACCGCCTTTGTCCAGCCATTGCTGGATTATTTTTCGGCGATCTTGCGTCCCATTCGCCAAGTGGTACGCGTGGAAGGATTGTTCCCAACTCGCGGGTCTTGCGAAATTCGTACGGAAGACGTTGGCATACGCGGATTTTGGGGACCCTTGTTCCGGTTTGTGGGCTGGATATCCAGTAAGGTGCAACGCTTGCAGTGCGGGTACTTGCAATTGTACTTGCTGATTATGGTCGTGTCGTTGTTCTGCCTTCTTTTCTGGGGCTTCGTGCTCGAGGGGGTGCTCTGATATGGATTGGTGGCTAATCTCGTTGTTGAGCACGCTGGTGCTGTGCCCATTGCTGCCAGGCCTGATCAACCGCGTCAAGGCGTTTTATGCGGGGCGTCGCGGTCCGAGCCTGTTCCAGCTGTACTACGACTTGTTCAAGTTGTTGAAGAAAGGGCGTGTTTACAGCTTGGCGTCTTGTGGTATGGCAGGCTTGGCTCCCTGGTTCAGCCTTGGCTGCATGGTTGTCGCGTTGTTGTTCTTGCCACTTGGGATGTGCGATTCCCCGTTGCATTTTTCCGGCGACGTGATTTTGTTTTTGTACCTGCTTGGGGTAGGTCGCTTGTTGATGGCGCTGGGCGCTTTGGATGCGGGATCGAGCTTCGAGGGGATGGGGTCGAGCCGCGTGGTTCATTTTGCGGCATTGTCCGAATTGATTTTGCTTGGCGCGATCATGTTTTTGATTTGCCTAACTAGTCGAATGGACTTGAGCGGGTTGCTGAACAGCGTCGACATATCGTCATGGAGCCGTTACGGCGTGTTGTTGCTGATGACCTCATTGGGATTGTACATCCTGATGTTGTCGGAATGCTGCCGGGATCCCTTTGGCGATCCCGATACGAACTTGGAGCTGACGATGATCCGCGAGGCGATGGTGCTGGATTATTCCGGTCCTGATTTGGCGGCGGTTGCGTACGCTGCTTCGTTGAAGCTGTGGATCTTCGCAACGTTGTTTGTGATGACGCTGCTGCCCGCCGACTTGCTGGATGGCTACAAGGGCTGGCTGGCGTACATATTGTCAATATTTGCCACGGCGTTGTCGATAGGCGTCATTGAATCTGCGATGGCGCGTTTTCGTTTGAGGAAGATTCCCCAGATGCTGTTGGCCGGCTTCGGATTGACGTTGATTTCGCTGGTGTTTCTGCTGTTTTTCGGAGGGCGATAAGGATGGATGGTTTATCGGAAGTGCTGTTGGTGATTTTACTGGGCTTGAGTTTGCTGATGGCGAATTCCTGTCGCCTGATCCATTGTATTCGCCTTGTTGCGTTGCAGGGGATTATCGTAGGATTGCTGCCGCTGGCGCAATGGGATTGGAATTCTGGTTTTCCAGGCTTTGGGCTGTTGATGCTTGTCATCGTCAGCGTCTGCGTGAGGGGGATTGTGCTGCCGTTGCTGCTGTATCGCGCGATGCGCATGGCGAAGGTCGAGTGCGAGTTTAAGCCTTTGGTCGGGTATTCGGCCTCGATGGCTGTCGCGTTGCTGGTGATTGGTTTCTCCTTTCTGATCAGTTCTCGGATTGCTCCGTTGTCCGAGGTGTGTTCGCTGGTGCTTCCTGTATCCTTGTCGACGATGTTTCTTGGTTTGTTTTTGACCATTGCCCGTCGCAAGGCCTTGCTTCAGACCTTGGGACTTTTGGCATTTGTGAATGGGATATCGATTTTTGGCATAGGGGTGTCGTTGGAGCACGGTTGGATTATCGAGCTTGGAGTATTGCTTGCCTCATTCGTGCTGGTTTTCTTGATGGGCATTGCCGTATGTCAGATCAGCCGTGAGTTTTCGCACACTGACATCGACCACTTGAATCTTCTTGTTGACTTTAATCGCAAAGGCAAAGGAGTGAAGAAAGACGAGGAGGTCGCGTAATGGTTCCCTGGCTTGTAGTTCTTATTCCAATACTTGCCGGCTTGGCGTCCTATTTGCTTCGTCGCCGTCGCTGGGTGCTGACTGCGTTGCTGTTGTTCACGGCATTGTTTCATTCTGCGGCGACGCTGTGCCTGATCATGCGTCCCGGTGTGCGTTGCGAAGGGAGCGCATGGCTTGGCGTGGACGAGATCGGGGTTTGGGTTTTGGCGGTGACGTCCGTTTTGTTTTTCTTTGTTTCGTTTCACACGGCAATGTGGTTGCCGGAGGAGGAGCGTTATGCTCGCGAGCACGGAGACGAGTTGTTGCCGGCGCATGTGTTCCTGCCTTGCATGGAGTTGTTTTTGGGCATGATGAACATGATTGTGCTGTCGCGCAATTTGGGTTTGACGTGGATTGCCATTGAGGCTACGACCTTGGTCAGCGCTCCTTTGATTCTTTTCCGTCGCTCGAGGGCGTCATTGGAGGCGATGTGGAAATACTTGCTTATTTGTTCTGTGGGTGCCGGCCTCGCGTTGTTTGGGACATTGCTGGTCGCGATATCGGCCCGCGGGACAGGATGCAATGGCTTGGGTTTTGCGGAGTTGCTGTTGTGTTCGGATGGTTTGGAACCCAGATGGTTCATGGCTGGTTTCATCTTCATTTTGGTAGGCTATGGAACGAAGATGGGTTTGGCTCCGTTCCATACCTGGCTTCCCGATACGCTTGCTGAGGCACCCGGCGTGGTGTCCGCATTGCTGTCTGGTGCGTTGCTGAATTGCTCGTTCTTGGGCATTGTCCGTTTTTGGCAAGTTGCGCCGCAGTTCATTCGTCCGTTTTGCGACAAGTTGCTTATTGCCTTGGGGGTGCTGTCCCTGTTGACGGCATTGTTCTTCATTGTAGGCCAGGTTGACTTCAAGCGAATGCTTGCGTATGCGAGCGTCGGACACATGGGCTTTATCGCGTTTTTATGGGGTCTTGGGCAACATGAAGCAAGTCTTATGCATATGTTCGGTTACGCCCTCATGATCATGACGTTGTTTTTGCTGGCGGGCAACATTGTGTTTGTGTACAGGACCCGGAGTGTTTCGAAGTTCGGGGGGATGTTTGAACGTCTGCCGCGACATGCTGTGCTATGGATTGTTGCTTTGCTGCTGCTTAACGGAGCGCCGCCTTCTCCGTTGTTCACGTTCGTGACAGAGTACATTTTGGTACGTAGTTCCAGCTTGTGGCTCGGCATCACGGTCTTGACTCTGCTGTTTGGCGTGTTTGCTGGAATGACGCGGATTGGTCTTAAGATGTGCATGGGATCTGCAGGTGAGGTCGATGTGAGTACGGAGCAAGCCCGTACGACTGAGCGTTTGTGCGGGATTCCCGTGCTGGCGACGATTCTGGCTATATGTGGCGGCCTCCTGATTATGTTGTTGATGAGCCGAGGGGAGTTGTAAGCCAATGGAAGCTAACTTTTTGACCTTGTCGAATCCAGGAGTTGCTGCGTTGGGGAACTTGCCGGTCGTGCCTTTGGACGAGTTCAGGCGTAGCGTCATCAGCGGTGTGAATGAGGATGGCTGGGGTGTATCGTCGTTTTTCAGCGTTGAGCTGGATGGTCGGAATTTGCTGATTTGCGTTTTGCGTGACGATTCGTCTTCGAAGTTGCATCTGTTGAGTTGCGAGGTAGGGAAATCCTACAAGAGCTTGACTTCCGAGTGCGCAGCATTCCACTGGTTCGAGCGTGAATTGCGCGAGTCAACGGGGATTGAGCCTGTTGGCCATCCTTGGCTGAAGCCGATTCGATTCAATACTGACGAGTCGCCCGATCCTGGTGTGACGGACTATTTTACTCTTGGTGGCGAAGGCGCCCATGAGGTTTCGCTTGGACCGGTTTACTCTGGAGTCAACGAGTCTGGTCATTTCCGTTTCCAATGCGTTGGCGAGGATGTCCATCTACTGGAGATTTCGCTGGGCTATCAGCATCGGGGCATTGAATCGATGCTGGTTGGCGGTCCGACGAAGAGGACGTTGCCGATTATCGAGACAATCGCCGGCGATTCCTCTACCTCGCATACGGGCGCATATTGCCAATTGGTCGAGGCGATGAGTGGGCTCCAACCTTCAAAGTATGCGCAAATGATTCGTGGAATTGCTTGGGAATTTGAACGAATCGCAAACCACACGGGAGATCTGGGTGCGTTGGCGGGATGTGTGGCGTTTTTGCCGACCCAATCCTACTGTGGACGTATCCGAGGCGACTTCCTGAACATGACCGCAAGCCTGTGCGGAAACCGATTCGGACGAGGCCTGATCGTTCTAGGAGGAGTAGGGTACGACGTTGGGAAAGCACGTGCGCAGGAACTGATTGCCCGTCTTGATAAGGTTGTGCCAGATTTGGAGAATGCGTTGGATTTGATGTTTGCCGAACAATCGGTACTGGATCGTTTCGAGAATCTAGGTACGGTGCCGAAGGAAACTGCCCGTGAAGTCGGCCTGGTGGGGATGGCAGCTCGTGCCAGCGGGTTGAGTTGCGATGTCAGGACGCATTTGCCCTACGGGGTTTATGGCGAGCATCCTGTTGAAGAAGTCGTATTGAACGGTGGCGACGTATTGGCCAGGGCCCGGATTCGTTATGATGAGATCCGCCAATCTCTGTCAAGCCTTTACCGGCTCTTGTCGTCTCTGCCGGAGGTTTCTCCTTGTGTTTCCGGCACGCGTGACATCAGTTTGGCCTCCGATTCGATTGGCGTATCCTTGGTTGAGTCGTGGCGTGGCGAGATGTGCCATGTTGCGTTGACGGATGGGGAAGGTCGCTTTATGAAATACAAGGTAGTCGATCCATCCTTCCATAATTGGTTTGGCCTGGCGATGTCGATGCGCGACGAACAGATTTCGCATTTTCCGATATGCAACAAGAGTTTCAACTTGTCCTGTTGCGGGCATGATCTGTGAGGTGACGAGAAATGATCAAGTCTTTTATTGCCAGATTGAAGCAGGGATATCAGACGGGTAAGTTTCCGCACAAGGATCCTGTGATGCCCGATCGCTTTTTGGGTCTTCCCGAGTTGTCCGAGGGCGCATGTCCCGAGACCTGCTCGGCATGCATGGACGTATGTCCAACCAATGCGATTAGCCGCGATGCCGATGGCTTGCAATTGGATATGGGGCGTTGCCTGTTTTGCGGAAAATGCCAGGGCAATTGCGCCGAGAAGCGGATTTCGTTTACATCGCAGCATGACCTGGGTACGTTTACCAGGGAGGGGCTTGTCCGGACTGCGAAAAGTGGTTACTCGTACGATATCCAACCTGATAAGGCAATCTCGAAGCTTGTGGGCAGTTCGCTGAAGTTGCGCCATGTATCTGCAGGCGGCTGTGCTGCTTGCGAGCTTGACTTCAATGCGCTGAACACGCTAGCCTGGGATCTGGCTCGCTTCAACATTGAAGTCGTGGCGTCTCCCCGCCATGCTGACGCCGTCCTCGTCACTGGTCCCGTGACCAAGAATATGCTGCTGGCGCTGAAGAAGATCTACGAGGCGATTCCGAAACCCTCGTTCGTGATTGCCTGCGGAACATGCGCGATCTCGGGTGGACTGTATGCCGACAGCGACCAGACATGCGGTGGACTTGAAGAAGTCCTGAAGCCGGATTTGTATGTCCCCGGTTGCCCCCCGCATCCAGCGACTTTGCTGGATGCATTGGTCAGGTTCATGGGAAAGAAACCGCGGTAGTTTTTTACACAAGGTTTTGTGGGTGAAGGCGAGGACTTGACTATGCCTTGGGGTGCGCCTTTGAGTAGACTTCGATGAGTCTTGCCACATCGACATGGGTGTAGATTTGAGTTGTTGCCAGCGATGCGTGTCCGAGCATTTCCTGTACAAGCCTTAGGTCTGCTCCGGCTGCGAGCATGTGGGTTGCAAAAGAATGCCTGAGCTTGTGGGGCGTGCAGTCCGCTGGGAGGCCCGCTTCGTTGACGTATGTCTTGAACCATCGTTCTATGGTTCTGACAGTGACTTTTTCGCCTCTTTGGTTGAGGAAGAGCGGTCCGCTTTGGCGACGTTGCGCCAAGCCTAGCGCTTCTCGCTTTTGGAGGTAGGTTCGGAGCGCTGCGATCGCTGGTTTCCCGAGCATGCATAGGCGTTCCTTGCGTCCTTTTCCTCGTACCTTGAATGTGGCGGCTATGAAGTCGATATCCTGGAAGTTCAAGTTGATTGCTTCCGAGATTCGCAAGCCTCCTGAGTAGATCACTTCAAGGATTGCGGTGTCCCTGGCGGCGATGTACTCGCATTCCTGGCGTCCGTCCGTTTCGCTTTTTCTTGCGCTGGCGACTTTGCTCCAGTAAGCGTTAGGTGCGTCCAGGAGTTTTGAGACTTGGTCGATATCCAGGAACATCGGTAGCTTTCGCGAGCCATGTGCGCTCTGGATTTGGCTGAATGGATTTCCCTGGATGTGTCCTTCGCGCATGAGGAACCTGAAAAACGCCCTCAGGCTGGAGAGCTTTCTGTTGACGCTTGATCGTGCAAGTCCTGCGGATGCCAATTCCATCGCGAAGCGCCTTGCCGTCGCGTGGGTTACCTTGGTCCAATCATCGTCTGCGCCCGGTGATAAACGTATGAATTGCGCTGTGTCCATCACGTAGTTTTTGATGGTGTGCTCCGAGGCCTGCTTCTCGTTTTTGAGATAATTGATAAACGAGTTCATCCATGGATTGTTTGCCAATCGTTGTCGTTCTGGGTCTAGCTCGTCCAGTTGCGGTGCTTTGTCTTGTCTCTTGGCCATATCTATCTTCTAGGTCGTTGTCGTGATTTTCTGTCGTCTTCGGGTTTTGTCCGAGTAGGCTGACACGATGAGCTCTGTGGCGAAAAATGCGATTGCCAGGAAGGCGCAGAGCTTGTGGAATTGCTTGGGTTGCGCCGGGTCATCGGCGATGCTGGCGACGGATTGACCGCCGGCGACGAGTAGCTTGCGCGCATCATCGAGGTTGATCGTGTCAATTGATGATTCCGTGTAGTCCGGTGTGATTTCGATGTATAGGTCGTCGAGTTTTGCCAATGATGGTTTTGTGGTGTCGATTAGATTTCCGTTTTTGTCTTGGATGACTTGTCCGCATGGGAATCGTTTTTTCCCTTGGTTTTGTGGCACGAGCGCTGCGACGAGTTCCCTGATGAGCGGGAGGAAGGAGTTGGTGAGCGGGAAGTCGCTCCATGACCTGTCAAAAGCGAAAGCGAAGAAAACGAGATTTCCTTGCTTGTGCCTGTGCTGGATTGCCAGGGGAAGGTTATCGAGTGATTTGATCAGGGTAGTCGTATTGGCGTTTGTTTTCAGTCGCACATGTTTTCTGATTGGGAATGTGAAGAGGTCGTGTTTTTCGTGATCTTTGAAGATTTGCGCAAATGGGGAATCCTGGTCAATCGGCGCGATTCCGAGGGATGCGTTTTTGGCGATTGGCTTGGCTATGGCGTTGGCCTGTGCGATGTCCCAGCCTGCGTTTTTCAGTGTTGCGAGGTCGGCGGCAGGTGAGTCGCCCGGTGTGACGATCAGCAACCCTCCATTTTCCAGGAAAGCTTTGAGTTTCGGCCAAGTTGTGTTGTCGAGCTCCGTCGCACAGGAGAGTATGGCTATGATGTTTTGTGTTTGGACTATGTCGTCGTCAAGCGTATCGACAGATGCGATTTTTGTATCGAAAGCTGCTTGTGCTTGTTCTGCCGTTGCGTTGAAGGTCTTTTCCAGGTAGATCAGTTGTTCGTCGTTTTCGTTTTCAGCGACAACCAGTGCCTTGAGCGGCGGGAATCCAATCGTCCAGAAATCGATTTGGTCGTCGATCGGGTAGTCGTCATGATCTATGGTAGCTTTAGCCTGTCCGTCATTCGAGTGCTTGTCAAAGACAAAGGCTGTTCGGGCTAGAGCGTGGGGATTCAGGGTGACTTTTGCTTGCTGTGGCGTGTTTCCCGGTGTTGTGACGGTGACCGTCCTGGATTGCGTGGTCGGGGTAAAGTTCCTGAGCGTTACGATCGATTGGATCTTTTGGTTTCCGAGTTCGCGTGAATCGACTTGGGTTATGGCGACGTTGTTTCTGGGTTGCTTGGGCGTGGTTGGCTTGAGTTCGAGCTTGACGTCATCAGGAACGATTTCGAGCTTTTCCGCCCAATCTCCGTATTGGAAGTCGGAGATGAGGATCAGTGATTTGGTTGAGGCGTTACCAAGTAGCGCGAGTGCCTTTTCGATTGGTTTCCTGTGTTTCCCGTGTAGGTATGAATACTTCGCGTCATTGATCAGTTTGAGTGCGTCATCGTGGTTTGTTGACGGGGTTGTGAAAAGGTTTCCGGCATTGTCGGCGATGACGGCGGCTAGTTTCCAGTTCTTGAGCGATTTTGCGGTGTCTTCTGCGATGTTTTTTGCCTGTTCCAGGTAGTCTTGCGTTGCCATTGAGGCTGACGTGTCGAGGACGATGACGGCGGTTTTGTCGTCCTCATCAAGTAGTTTTATGCGTTTTGTGTAGGTTGGTTTGGCGATCAGCAGGATAACGGCTGCCATTGTCGCCATTCTTAGGATTAGGAGTAGGATGTTGTTGAGTTTTTGGCGTCCGTCTCTCGGGATTTGGGCGAGTCTGAGGAAACGCGTTGTCGGAAAGACTATCGTTTGAAGCTTTTGCCGATGCAGCAGGTGGAGTATGACTGGCACGGCGAGTGTCGTCAGGAGCCAAAGTGCGGATGGATTTTGGAATGAAAGCATTGTATTATCCTGCCGGCTGTCTTCTGTTTAGGAACGCATTGAGTGCACCGGCGAGATTGTCTGAAGTATTTGCCAGTAGGTAGTCTGTTTGGTGTGTTAGGCATTCAGCCCTGATGGCATCGATGAAATCCCGCATTTTTTCCTGGTAGAATTCCGCGATTAGCGTCGGTTCCGTAGGGATTTC
>JAGVUR010000019.1 GCA_019136135.1 Verrucomicrobiota bacterium | reverse complement strand
ACACCCTACCACAGCTATAGTAGTGATGTTTTCGAGTTGGCTCGAACCAACTCCTGGCCGTTTCCGCCCACGGATGGCGGTTCGGTCAGAAACGAAGGCCGTGAACGGTTACAAGAAATTTAACCCGCAAGTAAACAACCCGATCAATAAAAAAAACCATCGGGGCGCCCTGGTATAGCCAATAGGCTTTCGACCGGAAATAAGCCCGGAAATGACAGCCCCAAAAAAATAGGCCAGGATAATGCCCCCAAGGAAGACCCCGTGAGAAAATTGTTCAAACAGAGCAACCGAAAATTTGGTCATGTTGCCGGTTTGATGACTCACGCCTTCGCGAAATGCTACGAAAACATAGGCATTGACATTCCCACACAAAAATGTTGCGGCCATCAAAAAATAATAGATCGGCCAATTGTCATGCCAATGCCTGGGATGAGTGAATTTCACATAAACCTCCTTTGTTTACAATGATTTCATTATACATATCCATAGTCTCAATGCACATTCTATCAAAAAAAAGCCCTGCCAAATGATTGTAGCGCCTTAACAAGGCGCCGCCTTCGGGTAGGGTCCTCATCCCTAGGCTGAAGCCAGGGGTCAAGCATGGTTAAGCGCCTACGGCGCAATTATGTATGAAGATTCAGCTGATTCAGTTGATTCGTCCGAACTATCGTTCATGGTTAGAGATTGTATGTCACGCCCTTTCAGGGCTTTGTTCGGGTATGGCGATCCATAACCCAGGGCGTTGCCCTGGGCTGGTATATCGCGCCCTTTCAGGGCTGACTGCAATCCCGCCAGAAAGGGGCATGTCACATGCCATTTAAGTACGAAACTGATGATTTTTTGCGTTGGTTTCAGGGTGGTTTTTTCGAGGAAAGCAGCTCCCCGTCACAGAACCTAAAACTCCACAAAAACCAGTGGCAACGTCCCATAGTCCCAGTCCCATGTCCCATGGGTCACATTTGTCCCATAGGTCTCAGTCCCAGTCACATGGTTCGACCTGTCCGACTAGGGATGCGTCATTTGCAGCCACTTGAGTACAAGTACCCCAGGCGTCGTACCTAAACTGCTGTCATGGCGCCAACTGCTTTTTTTAGGATAATGCCGCATAATATAGCTACAATTCTACCTGTGTCAAGAGTGTAAAGAAGGATTAGTTGCTACGAAATCCGTACTTGTTCCTACTTGGAAAAAGGCGGTTTCGGTAGAATTTACCGGAAGGAAATTTTAACGGCTCCTTACTTGCCGAGGATGATCTGGGCGGCATTTTTGAGGTTGTAAGTCGAGCCTCCTGTGCCTTCCCATTGGATCCATTGGCTGTGTTCGTTTCGCCTGATTCCGATATTGAAGTCGAGTATCGCTCCTGGTTTTCCACTGATTCCTGCGGATTTGAGCGGGATTGTCCATTGCCCGGTCCAGTTTCCATCGGACTTGAAGACCTTGAAGGTGGTTGCCTTGACGAGTTCGTCCACGGTTTGTCGTGGCGCGCCGCCGTCTGTCGTTCCCTCGGTTTTGCCGTTTGGGAAGCCGTGCAAGATAAAGATTTCGGAGGGCTTTTCCGATGAAGCGAAGCAGACTTCCATGCCGTCGTCAATGTCCCATTTTGGATCTTCTACGGATTTCATTGGCTTTTCGACCGGAACCATGACTTGGACGAGCAGGTTTTCATTGTCGTGGGCGATTCTGGCATTTGGGGTCAGTCCCTTGCATATCATTCGTCCCGGGGTTTGCTTGACTTGCGTTGCGGCACCAAGGCCAACGTCTGGGTTGTTGGGGATCAGGAAGGGTTTTGAGCGTCTTGGCTCCGGCATCGGTTGCTTGAATTCCTTGCCTTGCGCAGGCGCTTTTTGCGGCGCGAAGCCTGGGGTTCGCGGTCCAAGTCCACGGACGATTCCGACGAGCGCAATGTCGTCCACATAGGCGGTGCCCGGACCTGATTTTGCAATGAACACGGCGAGCTTTCCAGGTTTTGATGGTGTCGTCCATCGGAGGATGGGCTGGTGCCATGCGTCATCCGCATCGGCGAATGTATTTTGCGCGACTATTTCACCTTCCATTTTGATTCCGAAATTAAGTTTTGCCCCGTCTTTCATCCTTGTCCAGAGCGAGAATTCGTATTCTTGGTTGGGGAAGATTTCGCCCTCGACTGTTTGTTGGATTTGCGTATTCGGGCCATTGAGTTCGAGTCCTGCCGAGACGATTGTGTTTCTGGAGTCCGTCGGGTTCCAGATGCTTGTTCCATGTATGAGCTTGGCGTCGTTTTTATTGGTTTCCGTTACGTCCCAGAGGGAGCAGCGGTCTCATGGGAATCGGCGAGAGTTTGTATTCCGGTTGCGGTGGATTATCGAAATCGTGTCCTGCCTTCCATGGCTTATCGGGTTCGAAGGCTCCGATCCCAGGCTCTTCTTCGGTGATTCCCGGTACGAATACTCCTGATTTAGGCCAGGGATTGAAGGTTTTGATCGTATCTGCGTTGAGTTGTTCTTCGGGAATGAGGACTTGGTTGGAGAGCTTCGTCAGGTGCGGGTGGCTTCGGATGTCTTTGCCGAAGGCGTTGTTGGCGTAGAGGACATTGTACATCCAGTCGATTTTCCAACGTCCCATTCCGCCGCTTCCTCTGGTGCAGGTATTGTTGACGACATAGACGTTTTGCGATGGTAGGTTGACGTGGATGTTGGCTCCCCTGACGTTCCAGACCATGTTATGGTGGAAAATGTAGTTGTGGTTGTAGTTGTCGATATAGAGTCCCGATGCGCCGCCTTTTGCCAGGTTGTCGTGCGCCCAGTTGTGGTGGATTTCCGTTCCTCCCCCATCGTATCCCCCGTAGAGTAGTCCGAGATCCATGCACATCCGTCCGGCATTGTAGATGTGGTTGTACTGGACAAGGCATGTGAGTCCGTTGAAACCAATGATGTCACGTCCCGTGTCGTGGATGGTATTGTGGGAGATCAGGTGCTGTTGTCCTCCGACTCCAAGTGCGGAATCCCAGCATGCCGCGTAGTCCACGTCGTGGATCCAATTGTTGACGATGTTGTGGCGTTTTCCGCTGATGGTGACGCCGGAGCCGGCGGAAAAGGCGATTTCGGAATCCCTGAGGGTGACGTGCTGGCCTGACTTGATGGCGAGTCCCGTATCCATCTTGAGGGAGGCTCCTGTATCGCCGCCGTCGGTATGCCCCAGCCATGTCGCCTTGATCCGTTGCAAGGTCATGTTCTCGCATTGCTCAAGGACGATCGGGCCGCCGGTGGTTTCCAGGTCGATCAGGTTGACGTGCTTGACATTCTTGACCTTGAGGATGTGGAGACGTCGCTGGAATTCGATGTCCATTGCATTGGGGTCTTGCCCCGGTTCGACGTGTATCGTCAGCGTCTTCGCAGTTTCGTCATAGTAGAATTCCCGTGGCGCATCGACTTCGTCCTTTCCTCCGAGCAGGAAGAAGAAGCCCCCGTTTCGATGGTTGAGCCTAGGAACACGTTCATCGTTTCCGATCGTCATGATCGCTTTGGTCTGGCGCATGTGGAGCCGTTTTTCGGCATTGTCGTAACCGACGATATCGATGCTCCACGAGGAGTATTTGACTCCTGAAAGGCACCAAAGGATCGCTCCGTTCCAATAGTTGTCCGGCTTGTCGGGTAGGGTTTGGCAGACGAGTGAGGTAAGGTCCGACTTGACCTTGTCATAGTCTTCGGTTTTCCAGTTGAGGAGATCGTCGTCGGTCCTATTTGGCCATCTTGCTCTCCAGTAGTGTTTTCCGTTGACGAAGAGTTGCGAGTGCTTGCCCAATGACCAATCGACGTTGGCGCTCCAGATATCGCCATTGGCCTTTGTCCATTTCGCGGTGACCTTATCGCAAGTCGTTATGCACGGTTTGTTGTTTTGGTCTCCCTTGATCGTTATTGGTTTTTCCGGTTCTCCGCTGGGGATATCCGTAATGGTTTCCCTATAGACTCCACTTTGGAGAAAGCATGTATCTCCTGGCTTGAGCTTTGAAAAAGCGTGCTTGAGTGTCTTGAACGGGTTGTTTTGAGATCCGTCGCCATCGTCGTTGCCTGTCGGCGAGACATGGTAGTCCGTCGCTCCAAGTACGAATGGCAGGAGGATTGCAAGGGCAAGCTGGCGAATCTTCATGGTTGCTCCTGTGCATTATGTTGTAGTGTCTTGTTGCTTGCGTTCGTCCAAAATCTTTCTAGTTTGCGCGGCACGTTCTCTGTTGATTGGGTAACGGCTGAAGATGAAGAACCCGATGAGGTATCCGATTGCGGGAACGATGACCACAAGGAGCTTCATTTTGAGCGCCACGTCAGGGTCGAGGCCGGATGCCTTGACTGTTTCGACGCTGAATCCCGTGAATTCCAAGAGGTAGCCGCTAATGACTGCAGTGAGCGCTTGGGCTCCTTTCTGGATGAAGCCCCTGACGGCGCCGAACATGCCTTCGCGGCGATGCCCTGTGTTGAGTTCGTCGTCGTCGCAAATGTCAGAAAGCATGGAATCGAGCATCAGCCAGCATCCTTGCATTGCGAGCGCCCAGAACGCCATTGAAATTAGTTGTGCGAAAGGCCATTTGGGATTGATGGTGAACCAAAGGGAAAGCTGTCCGATGGTGGTGATCGCCATGCCAAGCATGAAGGCTTCACGTTTGCCTTTCTTGCGCGAAACAGCAGAAAGAAGCAACATGCTGATGTAGCTTACAAGTGAAGTGATGGAGCCAATCCAACCTGACAATGTGCCGTTGAGTTCCTCGTTTCCGCTGCAAACCAAGTAAAGGTTCACAAAGCCACCGATGGAGCTGACGGAGGCCGCACCGCAAAATACAATGAAGAAGCCGACGATCACAATCACAAATGGCTTGTTGCTGAGTGTCGCTTTGATGTCCGCAAACAAATGGCTCTTTTCCGCCTGTCTTTGAGGCTGGTCAGCATAGCGTTCCTTGCATCCAAGGGCGGGGAGGAGACCGCAAATGACGATGATGAGAGACATCACTAGGGTGACGGTTATCGCTCCCTGCTGGATGTTGTCAAATAATTCTTTGTTGACACTTAGCTTGTAGATCCAGGGTACGAGGGTTTGTCCTGCCAGGCCAAGGTACATTCTCCAGGCAAGAACTCGCGTCTTTTCGTCATAGTCGTCGCTAAGCTCGAAGCCCAGTGCGGTGTATGGTACAACGAAGAACGTGTATGCGAGCGCGTAGAGGCATCCCAGTATGGAGACGAAGATGAACGGTCCGTTTGAATACCAGGGATTTCCGGCGGTATGCACGAATGGCGGCATCCAGTAGAGCGGGAGAAGAATGGCGCAGGAAATCGTGCCCAAGACGATCAGTGGTCGGCGCCGCCCCCACTTGCTTCTGAAATTGTCCGACCAGTTTCCGACGAGCGGGTCTGTGATGGCATCGAAGAACCTTGGGATTGCGGTTGCGATACCCGCCAGGACCGGTGGCATGTGAAAGTAGTTGACATAGACATATAGGAAAAGGACGTTGTAGACATTGAACATGTAATTGTCCGCAAGTCCTCCGAAGCCCCAGGCTATTCGAGTTCGCAAGGATACCTTGTTACCCGTTGAAGTCACGCCTTGTTCTGCCATTGCCAATTGCCTCCTTATGAGTGAAACCGATTGTCCTTTCCTTGCCCAGATATGTCGTCGAGATTCTTATGGAAGCAGGCTCATTTCTTTTCCGGAGCAGGCTTCTTTTCCGCAGGTGTCTTGAAATCGACGGTTGCGGCTTTTCCCTTGGTGCCGAATGTTTCGACTGGCGTGATCGAGAGCCTGTAATCGGTCGATGGCTGGAAGTCGAAGGAGTGGTGCTCGAAGGTTTGTCCGACGTTTGGGATGATTGTTTCGAAGGTTGGCTGCATGAAATTGAGCCCGCGATAGTAATCCGATGTCATGAGAAGGGTGTATGGATTGACCTTGTTCCATTTTCCCTCTTGGTCTTTTGCGAAGACATCGATGTCATAGTGATGTACGAATATCGGATGCTTGGCTGCGGTTCCGGTGAGCTTGACTCCTGTGAAGGGCTGACCTTCCGGGACTGCGACGGCCTTGAAGGTCGCATCGTCGGGGAATTGCGGCGCGACAGGCGGGTTTTCGCGGATCCGTCTCGAGGGTTCATAGACGAAGTTTTCCTTTTTAAGCGGGAGCGGGAGCGTCCAGGGTTTTCCGTTGTCCAGGATTTCGGAGTTGTCCCTGAGTTGGAAGCGCCTGATGATGATCTCCTTGTCGCCGGCTTCGACGAAGAGCATGTTCTTTCCGTCCTGGCGCCCATGGTATGGGAGTGCGCTTGAGGCGATCCAGGTCCAGAACAAGCAGGAGGTTCCAACGGTCGTGAAGTCCTTCTGGTGGATCGTCCTTGTATCTTCGTTGGGATAGTGGGTATGACCTGAGAAGTAGACGACCTGGGGGTAGTTCCTGAAGAGGATGTACAGGTTGTCGTTGCCCCATTCGGAACCATAGACGGTTTGTTTCGGATTGTTGTGCCCGACAACGAAGATCGGTTTATTGGGATCTCTTGCGATTGCCTTGTCCAATTCTTCGAACACCCATTTTGCGTCGTCAAGGTCGCATCCTGCACCGCCGCCACCCTTAAAGGAACGTCCGATGACGCTGAATCCTTTGATCACCTCGTGGAAGTGGATCTTGTCGACCTTGAGATACTTCATGAAGCGTTCTTCCTTCTCCTTCATGGTCTTGGGCGGGTCGTCCTTGGGCAGTCCGCCTTCCCGGTCGTGGTTTCCCATTACCGGCAGGAAGAGTGGTGGATTGGGCGAGTTGCCGAAGTTTTCGTCATAGATTTCCCTGATTGTCGTGTATACTGCGGGATCGCTTTGGTTGGCGATGTCACCTGCGATAAGGATTGCTTCGGCGCCTTTTTCCTTCATCAGCTTGAATGCCTTGTCCACGTAGAAGAGCGCTTCCCCTGGCGCGCGTGAGTTGTTGAAGGGCTGGCAGTCGGAGATGACTCCGAATTTGAATGTTTCCGCTTGTGCGATGAAGCAAGCCAGAAGGATTACGAATGAGAGAATTCTTTTGGTGTTCATTGTTGATTTCCTCGTCAAATTTCCTTGTTACCGTGGTGGTTCTAGCTTTGCCTGCATGGCATTGGTGTAGAGTTCGTCAAATTGCTTGAGTTTTTCGGGGTTGTCTTGCAGTTCCTGTCTTGTGAAGTGGGTTTTGAGGAAGTTGGCTGCGAGCGTCGTCCACTGTCCCACGTCGAAGGTATTGATGCCCAGCAGCATTCCGTGTGCTCCGAAGGGGAAGACATGGAGTTCGCAAGGCCTGTTGTGCTCAGCCATCGCCTGGGCGAAGACGACCGAGTTTTTATAGGATACCAACTTGTCCTGGAGCGTCGCCCAGAGGAATGCAGGCGGGGTTTTGTCCGAAACCCTGTTTTCCAAGGAGTACTGCTTGTATTTGGCGTCGAATTCATCTCCCAGCAGGCAACGTCCCGATCCGCCGTGGGACCAAGCTTCCAAGGAGATGACAGGATATGCCATCATGATTGCGTCTGGGTACTGGTCGATGTCGTCGTACCGGTCCTTGTCCGTTGCGTCGATGTTTTCGTCTTGGAGCGTTCCCGTGGAGGCTGAGAGGTGTCCTCCTGCGGAGAACCCGCATGTTGCGATTTGGTTGGGGATGATCTTCCATTCCCTTGCGTTTCCCCTGAGGATTTTGATGGCCCTGAATGCGTCTTGTTGCGGTTCCGGGAAGTGGTGGGGGAAAACCCTGTAGTGCAGGACTGCGGCATGGAAGCCCAGTTCGTTGAATCGCCTGGCGATCGCATAGCCTTCGGTTGATTCGCAGACGTTGCGGTATCCGCCGCCTGGGATGACGAGGATTGCCGGTCGTGGCGTGTCCCCCTCCAGGAGGTAGGGGGTGATGCTGGGTGGCTTCTGGTCGGACTTGATCTGGCGATTGTTCCAAAGTGGGATGGCTTCTGGCATGGTGATGATTGTGCTTTAGGTGATGAGTTACCAGGAGAAACCGAGTTTGCGGAATACCTGGACGTGGTGGTTGATCGAGTAACCTCCCCTGTTGGAAAGGGCTTCGCCGCACCAGATCTTGCCTTCCGTGTAGGATACCTCGGTCTGGTATTCGAGCATCCTGGGGCAGTTGAAGAGCTTGGGCATCAGGTCTTCCCAGGGCAATGTTCCGTCAAAAGGCATTCCGTGCTGGTCGGCGTAGCCCGAGTTGTCGTGGATATGGCAGGTGACGATATGCGGCTGGAGGAGGTCAATGCTGTTTGGACATTCTTGGAAAGCAGGTTCGATCCAGTTGTTGATGACGTGAGGATGGTACTTTTCCCGCTTTTTCCATGGGTACGGGGTGACGATGTGCGCATGTCCCGTGTCATAGCAGACTCCCAGGTACGGATGGTTGAAGTGGTTGATGTAGTAGAGAAGCTCCTCGGCGGAATCGTTGGCGCTGAACCCATTCTCGATGGCGATGACGACGCCCAGCCTCTCGGCCTCGGGAAGGAGCTTTTCCAGCGCCTCGACAATGTGTTCCCTAAGCTGCTCCAACTTGACGTTTTGCGCAGCATAAGGGTAGGTGCCCAGGTGCATCGTATAGGTTTTCGAGCCGAATTCCGCACAGGTCTCCAGCGCCTTGACGTGATCTTGGATCATCAGGGGCTTGCGGTCAGCCTCGATCAGAGACAAGTCGAAGGTCTGCCCGTACGGAGAGTGCATGCCGACGAAGCGGACGCCCATCCGTTCAGCCAACCCAAGATAGAAGTCCTTGCGGGAAGGATTGGCGAGGATCGACTGCATGACCGGGTTGATAAAGACCAAGTCCTCGATGCCATGGTCCAGGAATTCCCTGATGACCCTGGGGTGGAGTTCGTCGGGAATCGTGTTCCAGTTGAAATAAAAAGCCAATGGTGCGGTCATAATCGGTGTCCGATAGGTTGTTCTTTAGTTGAAGCCGAGTTTCCTGAATGTTTCGACTTGGCTCTTGATGGAGTATCCGCCGGTCGGCGCCAGCGCCTGTCCTGCCCAGCCACTGCCGTCGCTGAAATTGATTTCCGTCTGGTGTTCCAGGACTCTTGGGCAGTTGAAGAGCTTTGGCATCAGCTCGTCCCAGTCGATCGTCCCGTCAAAAGGCATTGAGTGGAGGTCGGAGTATCCGGTATTGTCGTGGATATGCGTCGTGACGACATAGTCCTGCAGTGTTTCCAGTGCGTTTGCCTCTTCGATGATGCCATTTTCCCACCAGGAATTATTCTGGTAGGAGGCGTACTTTTCGCGCTTTTTCCAGGGATATGGAGCCATGAAGTGCGCATGTCCCGTATCATAGCAGACCCCGATCGCAGGGCTGGAGTCGAACTGTTTTACCAAGTCGTAAACTTCCTTGGCTGAATTGGTAGGCTCGAAGCTGTTTTCGACGGCGATGACGATGCCGAGTTTTTCCGCGTAGGGCAGGAGGTATTCAAGTGAAGCGATTGCGTTCGGCCTGAGATCCTGGACGGGGATGTGCTTCGTGCAATGGTGGTATGCGCCCACGTGCATCGTATAGGTCTTCGCTCCGAACTCGGCGGAGATTTCCATGGCGCGGACATGGTCCTTGAGCATGATCGGGCGGCGTTCCGCTTCCGGAATGTTCAGGTCGTAGGTCGAACCGAAAGGAGAGTGGGTGGCGACGAACTTGACTCCCATCCTGCGGGTGAAGCATCTCAGGAACGAAAGGCGCTCGGGGTCGGCGATGCAGGCCTTGATCAGGGGGTCGGAGAAGACAAAGGTGTCAACCCCGTAGTCAAGGTACTCGCGTGCGACCCTGGGGTACAGGCTGTCTGGCAAGGCGTGCCAGGGATAGTTGTAGCAAAGCGGTGCTGTCATGGAGGAACTCCGGTTTTGGATTGAATGATGGGGGAAATTGGCTGTGCTCAAATATATCTCGAATTGAAACTTGGACAAGGAGATGGCAGGTGATCGGGAGGTGAAATCAGTCCAGTTCATCCCACCATTTGTTGAAGGTCTTGATGAAGTGCGGGAAGGCGACTTCAGGCTCGGGCAGGTAGGGGTGCCACTTTTTCTCCCATTCGAAGGAGTAATAGCCGTCATATCCTTCGTTTTTGAGGAGTTGCATGATCGGCTTGATGGGGATGTCGCCTTCGCCGATCAGTGTCAGTGTCCACTTTCCGCTGTCGCTTCTGATGTAGTCCTTGATATGCGTATGCTTCAGGCATGGCTTGATGATGTCGTAGAACGGCTTGAAGTTATCCTTGTATGTTTTGTCCGAGTGGTTGATGTCCCAGATGATTCCAAATCCCGGTTCGCCCTTGAGTTCCTGCACGATGGGTTCTACGGTTTCCCGCGTGTTGAATCCGCCGTGGATTTCCAGGTTGACAAGCATTCCCTTTTGGGCGGCATAGTGTGCGACTTGTCCTAGCGCTTCGGTGACCTGCTTGACGGTTTGGTCTTGTTTTTTGGGATCCGGTATGTCGTTTCCGAAGACTCGTATCGCCGGTATGTCCATTTGGCTGCAGATGTCGATTTCCCGCTTGGTTGACTCAATCATTTGGTTGACATTGTCCGGATTGTGGAAGCTTGCCGATGAGCCGAAGCCGATCATTTTTACGTTGTACTGCTTGAGGAGGCGTTTAGTTTCGGCCTGGTTTTCTGGCTTGAATCGCAGGATTTTGTCAGCGTCCATTTGGCCGTCAACGCCTCTGACCTCCATGGCGTCGATTCCGAGCTTGTTGAATTCCTGCAGGGTCTTGATGAAATCCCAGTTGGGGCAGCCTAGGGTTGAGATGGAGAGCTTGGGGCGTGTCATGGTGAACGACTCCTTAGTTTTTTGTTTCGTTATCAAGCTTTGTTGTGATGTCTTTGAAGTAGTCCAGCGCATTTTGGATTGGTGTTGGCGAGGCGAGATCGACTCCCGCGTCCGCCATGATATCAAGCACGTCCTTGCTGGAGCCTGCCTTTAGGAAGCCGATGTACTTGTCCAGATCCTCCTGGTTTCCAGCCAGGAGCTTGTTGGCGAGGTCGATTGCCGCAGCCATTCCCGTTGCGTACTGATAGACGTAGAAATTGTAGTAGAAATGCGGGATTCTGACCCATTCGAGCGAGATTGTCTTGTCTGCTTTGAGGTTGTAGTAGGTCTCGTTGAGCTTGTAGTATTCGTCGCAGAGCAGGTCGGCAGTCAAGGTGACTCCTTTCTCGGCGTAGTTGTGCATCGTGAGTTCGAATTCGGCGAACATGGTCTGGCGGTGGATGGTCGCCCTGATCGAATCGGCCAGATGGGAGAGGAGGTAGGATCGCGTCGCTGAGGATTTGGTCGTCTTGAGCAAATGGTCCGCAAGCAAAATCTCGTTGGTGGTTGAGGCGACTTCGGCGACGAAGATCTTGTAGTCGCCATATCGGTATTGCTGCGTCTTCCTGGAGTAGTAGGAGTGGATCGAGTGGCCAAGTTCGTGCGCGAGCGTGAAGACGTCATCCAGGGTTCCATGGAAGTTGAGCAGGATATAGGGGTAGGTGTCGTAGGAGCCGCCCGAGTATCCTCCGGAACGTTTTCCCTTGCGTTCGGGGACATCGATCCAACGCTGTTCGAAGGCCTGCTTGAGGATGTCCTGGTATTCCTTTCCCAACGGCTTCAGGGCTTGGGTGACGAGGTTGACCGCCTCGTCCCAGGTGAATTGGAGCTTGCAGTTGGGGATGACCGGGCAGTAGAGATCCCACATGTCAAGTTTTGGGACTCCCAACAGCTTTTTTCTTGTTTTCAGGTACTTGTGGAGGTCGGGGAGTCGGCTGTGCACGGTCTCGATAAGGTTGTTATAGACTTCCGCTGGAACGTTTGTGGGGAAGAGTGCGGCGTGTAGCGAGCTTGGGTGGTTTCGGGTTCTGGCATCTACGGCGTGGAGTTTTGTTGTCGCGTCCAGGGTGCTGGCGAATGTGTTCTTGAATTCCTTGTAGCGAGCGTAGAGTTTCTTGAAGGCCTTTCTTCTGATCTCGCGGTTGTCGTCCTCCAAGAACATCCTATAGGTTCCGTGGGTCAACGGGATCTTTTCGCCGTTTGCGTCACGTATGTATCCGAAGTCCAAGTCCCCGTCGTTGAGGATGCCGAATGTGTTTGCCGATGCGCCGAGGATGTCGCCATAGGTTCCGAGGATTCTCTCTTCGCTTTCCGAGAGGATGTGTTCTCGCTCCCGAAGGATGTTTTCTAGGCTTCGCCTGTAGAATTGGAGGCTTTTTGACTTGATGAACTTGTCGATCTTGGCTTTCGGGATGGCGAGGAGTTCGGGGGCGAACCACGCTTGCGTCGGAGCAAGTTCCGCGATGAGGGTGGTCAACTTGCCGAGGCGGGCGCGAGCTTCGGAATCGCGGGTGTCCTCGTCCGATTTCATGTGGGCGTAGGCGTAAAGCTTTTCAACAAGCCGGCAGAAATCGTCATCTGCCTGCAAGGCTTTGGCGATTGTCTCGGGGGATTTGCCAAGAGTGCCCTTGAATGAGAAAAAGTCGTTGGCGAGCTTGGGAAGCCGGTCGAAGTCCGATTCCCATTGCTTGGATGACGCGTAGATGGCCGACAGGTTCCAGGTCGGCAATGCTTGATTTTCCATGGTGGTCGATGTCAAATTAGTGTATGGCTGATGCTTGTTCAATTGCTTGTGGGCTGATAAGTCCGTCTTGCGAGATGTCCGCGTTGAAGGTGACTGCCGCCCCTGCGTCCAAATGTCCCTTGCAGAAAGACTCCAATTGCTGGTTGGAGTAGAGAAGGGACAGGAATGGGGTGCCCAATGAAAAAATAGCCTGCCATTTGCTTTTTTTCTACTATTTGCCGTAGTTATTCCCCGACCATCCCACACTGAATCCGTCCAACTAAAACCACCTCAAAAAATCACCGGTTTCGTACTTAAATGGCATGTGACATGCCTTTTGGTGGCCTGAGTGGAGGTTTTGGGAATAGTACGGGGTCGGACGGGTCGGAGGTCGGACGGGGTCGGACGGGGTCGGACGGGGTCGGACGGGGTCGGACGGGGTCGGACGGGGTCGGACGGGGTCGGACGGGTCGGACGGGTCGGACGGGTCGGACGGGTCGGACCTATAGGACCGGGATCAGGACCAGGACTCCTGCTTCCTCCTCCTTAATTCATTTTGCTTGGAGGATTGCCTGGGCGAGTTGGCGCCTGAATTGCCTCAGCAAAGCGGGGTCTCTTGAGTATGTGGCCAGGTTTTCGACGAGTTCATCCGGGACTTGGAGGGCTTCCTTGGCGGCGTCTTGCTTGCCTTGATCGAGCTTTTTGATTCGATTTTCGAGTTCGAGGAAGTAGGCGTAGTCCTCGAGTCCGTCGCGGAAGTTTTCGGCTCTGATCGTAGGTATGACGCCTTCTGGTCCTGCGCAGAAGATGCTTCCGTCTCCGTTGGCGGTTTGGAAGCTGGCTGGATTCCAATTGGTGTAGGGACCTTCGGTAATGGGACCTTTGTTCAGGGGCCATCTCGTGATTGCGTAGTAGAGGAATCCGTCCGGCCTGTACTTGGCGGTCATCATGCCCATTAGGAGCCGGGCTTCGATTGCGGCGTATTCGACGAACCAGTTGGCGTGGGGATTGTGCGGTCCAATGCAAATGTACCAATCGACTTTGCGCCCTTGTTCGCGCGCTTTTTGGGCAATATGCTCGTCATACCTGGCGGTGAGGGGCGTGAACACGTCGATCGCGTCCGCCAATTCCGAGTCCGTGCCGAAGGAGTGGTCGTAGGCGGTCGTCGAGATCGGCATGTTCGGGAACTTTTCCTTGATTGCCTTGCAGACCTTTTCCATGACGGGGAAGAGTTGTTTGGGGATTTCGTCATAGCAATAGACATATGCGTACTTGAGGAGTCCTTCCTTCTCGAGGATTGGAACCCAATAGTTGAGGCAGTTGATTGCCCTGTCGATGACTTGCTGTACCCTTGGGTCGTCGAGCTTGTCGCAATCGCGTGGTGTGGCGAGGTAGAACATGTTGAATGATCTAAGCACGCCTTGCTCGACTTGGCGCTTGAGCAGGTCGATTGGGAGCTGCAGTTTTTGCGGGTCTTGGGGGAGGACGCGGTAGATGTTGTCATGGTCGATCTTGTAGTCGGCGAATAGATCGACTGCGTCGACTAGGATTTCGTTGTACCTTTCAGTGGTGAGGTCGTTGCCCCAGACTTGCCTGATATGGTTTCTGAAGTCCGTGCAGACATCGAGCTGGGATTTTGTTGGGATCAAGAAGTCCCAGACGGTGACGACAAGTGGAATCTGCGCGACGATGTTGCCGTCTTGCCTCACGATGATCGTTCCTTGGTAGTCGCCGGGAACTTGGTCTTCGGCGGTTTTGAACCTGAGCCAGAAGGCGACTGCCTCCCCTGGCTTGACGGTCGCCTGCTTTTGGAAGTGCAGGAGCGGATCCGGCCACCAGCCCTGGTACTCGGCCTTGTAGGGCGGCTTTTCGGTTTTCACGTGGCCGACGAGCGACACGGTCTTGTCGTCAGTCGCCAGGACGGCATTTCCGTTTTTCAGTTCTGAAACTTGCACGCTGATCTCATGGGGTTCTTCAAATCCGAGTGCGACAAGCTGGATGCTTTCGTATTCGTTTCTCGCCAGTTCCAAGGTTGCCTTTGGTGCGAAGGCGACATTGGTGAGAGGCAGGTCTTGGATCATCACCTTGGTCATCGAGTCCGCGAAGGCGAGTCCGACCTTGCAATCGGGGTAGCTTTTAAAAGTCTGGGAAGCTATTTTTGCCAGATCCAGTTCACGGGCATGTGTTTTATGCCAGAGTTCGATATCATCTGCGGCTGTTGTGATTTGCTTCAACTGGCCTGCTGTTATGTCGTTGTTTTTGAGTGCTTCCAGGGCCTTCTTGAAGTTTTGGACTTTCGGCTCCAGTTCATCCATGTATTTGTTTTTGAGATCCGGAGCCATGTCTTGCAAGTCGTCCTTGATCCTTTGCGAGGCCTGCAGGTGCTCGTTGAGTTCCTCGTTGGATTGGGTCTTGAGGCAGATATTGTCGATGCTGAACGAGTATTGCTCGCCTGGGTTGCTGAGGTAGAAATCGACTTGCCTCATGGCGGCGAGTTCCAGATTGTTCTTGTCAAGTGGAATGATCCATGTATTGTCTTGTCCTGGGGAGAGGAAGCATTCCTGGGTGATGGTTTTGCCGTATATGTCGGCGATGTAAACCTTTAGGGGGATCATGTTTGTCGTTGGATTGAAGGTCGTGAATTCGAGCGAGGCGAAGGCTCTCCAATCGAGTCCGAGGATATTGTCCGCATTGGCCATGAATTGATAGGACGGCCAAGGCGATCCTGAGTCCTGGGACGTGGCATAGGTCAATTTGGCGGAGGAAGTTCCTGTTGCGCTCCATTCGCGGTCGAGCTGGACTTCGACCGCGTTTCTTTCGAAGGTTTTCGGCAGTTCGTTTTCGAAGTCCGCGATGGTGTACTTGGCATTTTTGAGCAGGTGGTCGGGCGGCATGGCACCTCTTTTGAGGGCGATTTTCTTGAAATGGATGGTGTAGGTCTTGTCCGGCCTTGTCATAAAGAGGTCGAAATGGGTGATGTTATCTCCGAGACGATCTCGCCAGTCCTTGAATGGCACTGCGATATGGTTCCATGCATTGGGCTGGAGCAACAAGTGCTCGTTGAATTTCCCCTTGCCGTTGATGAATACGCCCAGATCGACTTTTTCAGGCAAGGGATTGTATGCCTGGAAGACGAAGTAATCCCAGTCCCGGATGTCCAACGAGGTGATGAACGGAGCCTTCCAGCGGACGGCTGGCCATTCGATCTTGCCGTCGAATTGCGGATAAACCGCCTTGAGCGCCAGTCCCGGCTTGTTTCCAGGAGCTTGCTCAAGCCCCTTGGAATCACCTGAAGGAAGCACGGCTTTCGCATCCCTGTCCGCATCCCAGATTACGAGTTCCTCGATTTGGGCGACAAGGACGCAGGAAAAAATGGCTACGAAAATGGCAAGAAATCTACTTTTCATCATGTTCTCCAATGCTTGAAGGTCTTAAATACGAAACAAGACATTGGCGACTATACGATGAAAATAGGGAATTGTCAATCAAGGCAAAAAGAAATTCTACCTGCAAAATCAAAACAAAACAGGGCATGGCAACCTTGGCAAGACACCTATGGAGGGAATGGTTGTTCTTCGGGTGCTTTGAAGTGTGACAGTTTAGGTACGGGCACCCCGGGGTGCTCGTACTCAGGCGGTTTCGCCATTCAAGCGGCTTAAAATGGTGCGTCCCTAGCCTGACTGGTCTGACGGGTCTGACAAGTCGGACAAATCATTCACAATTCACTGGGTGCTCGTACTCAAGCAATGCCGCCTTCAGAAATTGTATATGTGGTTAAGCGGTCCGTTTCCGTGTCCGAGCTTGGGGTCGTTTTGGAGTGCTCCCGTGATGTAGTCCTTGCCCTTTTTGACGGCTACTGGGATTTCGTATCCAAGTGCCATGTTGCAGGCGATGGCCGAAGAGAGCGTGCATCCTGTACCGTGGGTGTTGGAGGTGTTGATTCTCTTGGTTTCATACCAACGTTGTTCGCCTTCGTACAGAAGCAAGTCGTCTGAACAATCATCTTCAAGATGTCCGCCTTTGACAAGAATTGCGGCGTTGGTGAGCGAGGTGAGTTTTTTCGCGGCGGCGAGCATTTCGTCCCTGTTGGTCGGTGTAGGGAGTTTGGCCAGTACTACGGTTTCAGGGAGGTTGGGCGTGATGATCGTGGCAAGGGGGAGGAGCTTTGCAATAAGCGCTTCCTCGGCTTCTTGTTCCAGCAACCTGTGGTGTGAGGTTGAAACCATTACCGGATCAAGGACGATGACAGCAGGCTTGTAGAAGCTGAGCGCCTCGGCAACCGTGTTGATCACGTCGGCGTTGGACAACATGCCGATTTTGACGGCATCTGGCCTGATGTCGTTGAAAACGCTATCGATTTGAGTACGGATGAATGCCGCCGGCGGCGTATGTATGCCCTGTACTCCAAGTGTGTTTTGTGCGGTCAATGCGGTGATGACCGACATTCCGTAGATTTTGTGGGCGCACATGGTCTTGAGGTCAGCCTGGATTCCGGCGCCGCCGCTTGAATCCGATCCTGCGATGGTCAGTGCAGTTTTCATTTGAGTATGTCCTGGGTATAGGTTTTGAATCCGGCCAATTGAGCTCCCTTGATGGCGTATGGAGCGTCTTCGATGACGATGGTCTTGTCTCGGGCTGTGCCCAGCCGCCCTAAAACCTTGAGGAATGCGTTAGGGTTTGACTTTGTGACGCCGAAGTCCTCGGTGGAGTAGATTCCATCGAAGAACTCGGTGATCTTAAGCCTATCGAGCGCTTGTTTTGCCAGTGGCGCTGATGTTGCGGAGAAGAGTGCGATCCTGACTTGCTGCCGCTGCAGGTTTTCGAGCAGGAATTTCGCGTTTGGCAATAGTTGCGCCTTGTGCGAATAGACATGTTCGATGGCTTTTTTGAGTTGATCCTGGATGGTATCGACGTCTTCGCTTAGGTCGTATGCATCCTTGAGGTACTTTGCGCTTTGCGGGAGCTCCATTTCGCCGATGATGCTTAGGAGATTGGGTTGAGGAGTCTTGCCCTTTGAAAGAAGGTAGTTATCCGCCAATTTGTCCCATTCCGGGAGGCTGTCCAGGAGCGTGCCGTCCAGGTCAATGATCGCTCCCGGAGGTGGGTTGAAAGGGGGTTCAAGGAGCTTCTCGACCTTTTCGAGCATGGTTTGCGTTGCGAGCTTGGGGTTTTCGGTGGCGAATAGCGCGGAGATCAATGAGATTCCCGCGATTCCCGAGCCGGCGAGCTGATCCACGTTGCCGGTGTTGATGCCACCGATGGCGACGACTGGAATCGTCGTGTTGGCGCAGATCGCTTCCAGTTCCCGACGATCGACGTAGTCGGCATCCAGCTTGGTCCCGGTCTTGAAGACAGCTCCGACTCCAAGGTACGAAGCTCCGTTGCGTTGTGCTTCAATCGCCTGTTGAACGCAATTGCAGGACACGCCGATGATGGCATCTGGTCCCAACATGCGCCTGGCTTCCTCAATCGTAGAGTCGTCCTGGCCGATATGGGCGCCGACGCCCAATTGCCGAGCCACTTCGAGATTGTCGTTGATGAGCAACGGAACACCATGGCGGTTGCATACCTTCAAGATCGAGCGGGCTTCGGCCAAAAATGCGTCGTCATCCAGGTTCTTCTCCCTGAGTTGCAAGAGGGTCGCACCACCTTGCAGGACTTGTTCGACGACGCTTTCCAGGGAGTTTTCCCCGAGCCATGCCCTGTCGGTTATCGCATAGAGCTTCAGCAGATTTGGGTTCATTTTTTATGCCTGTATGGGTTGGAGTTTTGCGAGTTGCTTGAGTTTCAGGTCAGTCATCATCGAGAGTTCGTCATGCAGGGCCACATGGAACGAGCCGAGTCCTAGGTTTGCTGTCCTGCTGAAAGCAAGTTCGCCTGCGACACCCATCATGGCGGTGCCGATGGCGGCCGCTTCCAGAAGTTCCTGCTTGGTTGCGATGGCGGCGAAGGCGGCGAGGAGACCAGTGAGCGAGCACCCGGTTCCCGTGACCGAGCATAGCCAGGGGACGCCGTTGCGGCAGGCATGGACGTCGCAAGAGTCGCAAATTACGTCGATTTGACCTGACATCGACACGACGCAACGGTAGGTTTTTGCGACGTTTCGGGCGATTTCAGCTTGTGCCACGAGCGTGTTGTCGTTGATGATGTCATCGTCTGAGGCTTCGACGCCGACGGTTGAACCCCTTCCTTTGAGCAACGCCTTGATTTCGGAAGCGTTTCCCCTGATAATTGCGACGGGGTGTGCTTGGAGCAGGCTTTTGGTGATGTCGGTCCTGTAATCTGTCGCACCGGCTCCGACTGGGTCGAAGACGACGGGTTTTCCGAATTCATGTGCGACCTTGAGCGCCAGTAGGTAGCGCTCTTCCAATTCGGCGGAAAGGGTTCCGATGTTGATGACCACCGCCGATGCCGCTTTGACCAATCCTGGAATTTCGGATTCTGCGACTCCCATTACTGGGGAGGCTCCCACATCGAGGATGGTGTTGGCCACATCCGTGATGGTCACGTCGTTGGTGAGGCATTCGATGAGCGGTTTTGCCGCTCGAATTCTGGAAATCCAATTGCTCGTCATTTTTTGTCCGTCTCCTCGTCAGAATAGGAGTTGGATGCGGACCGTTTGACGGCATTCGCAGTGATTGCTTCCTACGCTGACATTACTCAGTTCAGGTTCTCGGGTTTGATCTCAGCTGCAGGAAAAAACTCCGCAGCACCCCGGCATATGTAAAAAAACTTTTGTACTATAAATTGGGGTTTGGGGAATGCAAGCAATTCAATTTTTTTCATCTTCAAAGTCCAAAATCACATCCGAAAATTTCACGAATTCGTACTCAAAGGGTATGTGACATGCCCTTTGGCCAATGGCCAAAAAAACGCCGCTGGCGATGGAGCGCATTGACTGCTTGTCCACCGCCAGCGGCGAGATGGTCGGGATTAAAAATCCGGTATTAGAGGCGTTCGCTCTTGAAGATGTCCCGGAAGTACTTGTAGGTATTGACTTGGAGTTCGCCGCATGCCGTTTCATCGCAGGCGATAATCGCGTCATTGTGGAGGTTGAGCGCCGAGATTGTCCACATTTGGTTGACTCCACCTTCCACGCATTCCTTCAGGGCGCGCGCCTTGTTGTGCCCGCTGATCAGAAGGAGGACTACCTTGGAATCGGTTACGGTGCCAACGCCGACTGAGAGGGCCTTGGCCGGGACCTTCGTGGGGTCGTTTCCGAAGAAGCGTGAGTTGACGATACGGGTATCTTCCGTCAGGTCGCGGATGCCGGTGCGTGAGTTCAATGAGGTGAATGGCTCGTTGAAGGCGATGTGTCCATCAACGCCGCAGCCGCCGAGGAACAGGTCGATGCCGCCATAGGACGCGATTTTCTTTTCGTAGTTTGCACATTCTTCTTCCAGGTCAGCCGCCATCCCATCGAGGATATTGATGTTTTCGGCGGGGATGTCGATGTGTTTGAAGAGGTTCTCGTGCATGAAGTACCAGTAGCTTTGGTCATGTTTGCGTGGCAGCCCGACGTATTCGTCCATGTTGAAGGTGACCACGTTCTTGAACGAGACTTTGCCTGCCTTGTTGGCGATGATGAAACGCTTGTAGACGCCGAGGGGCGAAGAACCCGTCGGAAGCCCCAGGACAAACGGTCTTTTTTCCTTATGGGAGTTGATTGCGTCAATAATGTGGTTGGCAGCCCATTCGCACATCAAGTCGTAGTTCTTCTGGATGATAAGCTTCATTGCAATTCCTCTTGTTGTTTCAACGATACCTGCGGGAATCCAAACACGCTGGAACCCAATAAAAACACAATTAATAATCTTAGCACAAAAACAAAAACTGTCCAACTTTCTCGACAACTATTTTCCTTAGGAGTTGTTCAAAAATTAAGGCAACAGTTCCGGAATTGTTTTGAGCTGTTTTTCCCCCGTCCTGAAAGGAGCGTATGCGCATACGCGACTGATCAGGACGGGGGGAAGGCAGCCAAAAGAAACCGGAAGTGCAAACTTTATTTTTTAACGGCTCCTTATTGTTTAACTATGGGCGAAGTCTTGAAAAATCGTGGCAGGATCGACTCGACGAACTATATTGAAGTGGTGTTTTGGCATGTCAAAAAGGAGTCCAACCATGTTGAAAGCTGTCTCGATCATCCTCACGGCATCTCTGGCTTGTGGAGCCATAGACCTTCTACTGCCTCATTCATGGAGCGCGTTC
>JAGVUR010000066.1 GCA_019136135.1 Verrucomicrobiota bacterium | reverse complement strand
TGATCCAGGGTGCCAACGGGTACCGGCAACTTGTCGGAATAGTTGCAGATGTTGATTTCGGTGAGCCAAATCGGCTTGTCCTCAACATCGGCGGCGCGCTTGACCCCGTTGATGCGACGCATCCAGCCCAGATTGCCCCAAAAGTTGGGGTTGAAGTTGCAATAGGTATGGACGGCGAGGGCGTCGACCTGTTTTGCGGCTCCCATGGTCGTCAGGAGCGGTTTTGCGATGGAACCGATGTCGCCCAGCACGACCTTGGCATGTGGCGCCAGATGCCTGACGACGAGCCTTGCCACGTTTGCGTAGTCTACGTATTCTCCAACCGTGTAGCCACGCCAATGGTGCGGCTCATTGCCCAGTTCCCAGGCATCAACGTGCTCCTTTCCCGCATTGACAATTTGCGCCAGGCGTTCAGCCAGGGACGCATGTTCTGGCGAGATCCCGATCTTGAGCCATTTGTCGACGATGTCTTGTTCAGGCGGTATTCTGTCCAGGAACTTGTTTGGCGGCGGGAGGATGACGAGCAGCTTGAGGTTGTTTTTGTGGAATCGTTCGAACATCGCGGCATGTTGCTGTGGCGCATGTGACAGTCCCGTTCTGACCCAGGTGGCTCCCAGTTGGTGGAATCGATTGAACTCAAAGGATTTCCTGGCAAACCCGCGTTCGTGCCTATCCAAGTGATGCCCGACCGCAAAGTGGCCATTCGGTGTTGCTGGAAGTGGATTTTTTGCGACGACGAATGGGATTTTGAGGCTGGTTCCGTCCTGGAGTTGGATGTTGCAGGTGAAGAAGCCGTCGTATTTCGGCAGGTTGATCGGCATGTCGTTTGCGCCTGGTTTCAGGTTTTGTGTTGTGTGATGCGTCGAGACTGTGTTTCCGAGTATGTCTTTGACTTCGATGTGCAACTGGACGTTGTCTTCTTGGGCTTGCGACCTGATTCTCAGTCGCGCGAATTGCGTCGAGTCGTCCGTGAAGAGATTGTCGTCATCATTGAGTTTGGGCGCGACGGCGATTTTTGCCGTTGCCGCTATTCTGAATCCCGTGCCGTGGCATTGCTGTTCGTCTCCGCCTGCTTCGGTATTTGCGGAGTTGTGCAGCGTGATCGCGTTGAAGTCGTCGTCCGAGTTCGAGACGTCGTTGGCTCCGAGCGCGAATGTTGCTTCGACATTGGTGTTTTCCATCCATTCGCTGACGCCTTCGGCGACATTTTCCAGTCCGTAGTGCGACGGCTCGTTCTTGTTGTCCTTGTTGAGGGTTCTCCAGGTTTTGTCCCTTGGGTTGTAGAATCCGGCCTTATGGTCCTTCAATTCGGCGGTGGGTTTTGCCATCGGGTCTTTCCCAGGTATTGAAGGCATAGACGGTTGCCTTTGACAGCCAGTTGCAATACTCGGCGGCGGCGATTCTGGACACGAAGGCCGCGGGACGGTTTTCCCAGCCCGGATCGACCTTGAAGGTGCCGTCGTCCTGCCTCGTCAAGTTCATCTTCGGATTGAAGGCGAATGACTTGACTAGCTCGGTGCTGGCGTTGAGGAACTGGCAATACTGTCCGTAGGTGACTTCGGTGACGCCGATGCGATAGGTGTAGTCAACCTGTCCCCTCGGGAAGGCTTCGTCTTTTCCGAAGCCTCCGAAAGGCACGACAATGCCTGGGTTGCAGGGGTCGCCTATCGTTTTCATCTCGGGGATTTGAGCCCAGCAGGCTACGGTCAGAACAATTGCAAGAATGGCTGTTCGCATCATTGTGAGCGGTGGAGGGTTGGAGTGTGTTGAAATTCGGCATTGTCCGAATGTAGTGCATCTGCACTGAAAATCCACTGGGACACATGTGACCTATTGGGTCTGGGACTATGGGACGTTGGGTTGGGTTTTGCGGAACTGTTTGTTGCGAAGAACAAAGCATGGATTTCTTGTGGAAAAAACATCAATTTCAGTTGGCAGAATGTATTTGACGATATACATTATGTCTTTTGCCCGATTTCGGTCCTTTTGTTTGGATCGGTGGCCGTTTTTCCCGCGGCTTCAGGGTTACCAACAAATTATACGGGCGTTTCGCCAGCTTAGGTTTAGGGAAGCGGTTCCTATGATGGAATTGTGCCGGCGGTGTAAAAGCGTTCACAAACGAAGAAGGAAGACGGAAGTGAAAAAGACGACGATCATCGATCTGCTGGATGCCGGCGTGCATTTTGGGCACAGGACGAGGCGCTGGAATCCGAAAATGAAGCCGTACATCTACGGCACCCGCAATGGCATCACGATTTTTGATCTGAAGATCACGATGCACCAGTTGGCTGATGCTTGCGATTTCTTGTACGACGTCGCGGCCAAGGGCGGCACGATCCTGTTTGTTGGCGCAAAGCGTCAGGCCCAGGAATGTGTTCGCGAGGTTGCCGAACGCCTGAACATGCCCTACATGTGCGACCGTTGGCTTGGCGGTACCTTGACGAACCAGCAGGTTGTTTTGAGCCGCGTCAAGTTCATGAAGGACCTCCAGAAGAAGGAAGCCGATGGCAGCCTTGACGACCTTCCCAAGAAGGAAGTTGCCGGTCTCCGTCGCGAATTGGAAAAGTTGCAGGCCACCTTGGGTGGCATTGCAGGCTTGACGAAGCTGCCAGATGCCTTGGTCGTTGTTGACATCGCCCGCGAGCACATCGCTGTTGCCGAAGCCCATCGTCTTGGCATCCCGGTTGTCGCAATCGTCGACTCCAACTGCAATCCCGACCATGTTGACTACGTGATTCCAGGCAATGACGATGCCCTTCGTTCAATCAAGGTTTTGATTGACACGTTGGCCACCTCCATCGAAGATGGCTTGAACGAGAGCAGACGCAAGCTTGCAGAAGCTCCCGCTGCCGCCCCCGAACTGGACAAGGACGAAGCTGCTCCCGAAACCGAGGACAAATAAGTTAAAGTCGCACAACACGAATACAGGAGAATAGAGATGGCGATTACCGCATCACAAGTGAACGAACTCCGCCAGAAGACTGGCGTTGGCATGATGGATTGCAAGAAGGCCTTGGTTGCCGCCAATGGCGATATGACTGCCGCAATGGAATTCCTTCGCAAGGCAGGAATTGCGAAGGCTGACAAGAAGGCTGGTCGTTCCGCCAGCGATGGCCTGTTCGAGACCTTGATCGAAGGCAACGTCGGCGTTGCCGTTGAGTTTCTTTGCGAGACCGACTTTGTCGCCCGCACGGATGATTTCCAGGCATTGAGCAAGAAGATTGCTCGCGGCGCCATGGATTTGGGTGATATTGATGGCGACATCAGCGCCCAGTTGAATGAAAAGTTTGGTGAAGAGGTCAAGCTTTTGGTTGGCAAGCTGGGCGAAAACATGCAGATTCGCCGCGCCATCCGCTGGAAGACCAACGGCATGATCGAGACCTACAAGCACCACCAGGGTGGACCATTCTACGGCGTCATGGTTGACATCGAAGGCGAATACACCCCTGAATTGGCGATGAATCTGTGCTTGCACTTGACCGCCAATGCTCCTGCTTACATCTCTTCCGCCGATGTCCCAGCAGACGTGATTGCCAAGGAACGCGATATCGCAGCTTCCCAACCCGAGCTGGCCGGCAAGCCCGAAAAGATTCTGGAAGGCATCCTGAAAGGCAAGATCAACAAGTTCTTCACGCAAGTTTGCTTGATGGAACAGCCCTGGATCGATGACGAGAAGACCACGCTTGCCAAGGTCGCCCCGAAGCTGGTTGTCAAGCGTTTCATCCGCTGGCAGGTTGGCGAAGAAGTGAAATAAATCATCGGTTGTCACTGGGCTGGTCGTGAAGCCAGTTCCGCGTGACAAGTCGATGAGATTCTGGGGTCTGTGCAAGGTATGTGCTTGTGCAGGCCCCTTTTGGTTGAAGAAGATCATCGGGAGAAGAACAATGACAAAGAAGAACGAGTTTCGCCAGGAGCGCGTTGTCGGCAAGAAAAGCAAATTGCTCATGCATTATCGTTGCCTTGATGAAAATGGCGTGGAGTTGGAATCTACGTTTGACGATCCGCAGGCTCCCGAAGTCACTATCGGGAAGCAAGATGTCCTGGAAGCCATCGAAGCGCAGCTGATTGGAATGAAGGCGGGCGACAAGAAGACCTTTACGCTGGAGCCGGAAGACGCATTCGGCTTTTACGATGACGACAATGTTGAGGAAATCCCCCCTGAAAAGTGGCAGTTGGACGAGCCGCCAGCCGTGGGCTTGGAAGTCGAAATCCTGTTTGCTGACGATGACGTTGACGACGATGAGGTTGACGAGGACGACATCTACTATGGCGTCGTGATCGAGGTCAACGACGGAGTCGCGCTCGTTGATTTCAACCATCCTCATGCGGGCAAAAAACTGACCTTTGAAGTTGAAGTAGTCAAGGTTTTCTAAGGAACGACTCCTTAGTTTTAGCATTAGCCCACCAACCACCAGTTGATTTGTTTGGTTTGGTGGGCTTACTTGTCTGTCCTGAATGATCCTGCAGGCAGGTTTGCCGAGTTTTTGAGGTTGCATTCCGGGTTGTTTGCCCAGGCGTACCGGACAAATTTTGGTTGTTGGATTTCATCTGCCCATACGATGATTTCTTGTCCATCGATCTTGGCATTTGCCCAAACGAATTTTCTGTCTTCTCCTGCGATTGCGAATCCTTTGATTTGGTCGTCGTCGCATTTGAGTCCTTCGTAGGCATAGTTGAAACCGACTCTGATTTTATTGCCTTCTACGGTTGCGCTTTTGAAGATTGGTCCGCAGGTGGGTGTATTTTTGTCGCCGTAGATGTCCCTTATTGCCCATAGTGCGAGTCGTTTTCCGACGTCTTGCTTGTTTCTCGGGTGGACGTTGTTATGTTCTCCGATATCGATGGTGATAGCCATTCCTGTGTTCAATACATTTGCAAGTGTTTTTTCCTGAGATTCCCTGAAGAGCGCCCAGCCACCGTGTTCGTTTGGCGAGGCTTGGCGATTTTGGTAGTTTGGCAGCTGGACGAAGTAGAATGGCAGTGTGTCGTCGTCCCAGAGTTTTCTCCATGAGTTGATCAGTGCCGGGAATAGCTTGTCATGCTGTGCGCAGCGTCCAGCATTTGATTCGCCTTGGTACCAGAGGAATCCAGTGAGTGGGGATTGGATGTAGGGATTGATCATGTCATTGAAGTGTCCGCCTGGAAGACCGTAGCAATTTGGGAGTTCCCTCTCGAGATTTTGTGGTTTTCGTCCCGCCTCGACCTGGTATTTCCATGCCTTCGGGAGCAGGACGTGGTGCTTGCCACAGGCAAGGGTGAGCGGCCTTGGATAGGGAGGATAGAATCCGCCGTGTCCGATTTCGACGGTGATCCTGACGGCGATGGTATTGGCGCCTTCCTTGAGGATGCCCTTGGGGATCGTGTAGTTGTGGGGAACCCAGTCGCGTCCGTCATTGCTCTTGCGTCCCAATTCGATTCCATTGACATAGGCAATCGAGCGTTGCTGTACGAAACTCAGGTTGAGAGAGCCTTGCTTGCCTGCGCATTCCTCGGGGAGATCGGCTGTTGCGCGGAACCATACTGCACCGTCGATATTGACTCCTCGTTGCTTGATGGAGGCAGGGACTTCCATTGTTTTCCAGGCGGAGTCGTCGAATTCCGGCTTAGCCCACTCCAGGCATTCTGGTTTGATGCCTGGGTCTTTGTAGATTCCATCATTGTAGTTTTTCATTCGTACTTCGTTGTACGTTTTGAGGTCGGGGTATTCCTCCGGCTTGAGTTGCGGCAGTGGCTGTGGGAAGTCCGGATTGGCTCTGAGGACATCCATTGGGACCCAGCTTTCTGCGGCTGAGGATCCGACTGATGAGTTGATGATGCCGATCGGGACATTGAATTTAGGTGCGATTTCTCGTGCGAAGAAGTAAGCCGCCGCAGAGAAGTTCCTGGCATTGGTCGGCGTGCAGGTCTTCCAGGATCCATTTGCCTTGGTTTGGGGTGTTGAAGAGATTCCTAGCTTGACCTGGAAGAATCTGATGTTCGGGTAGTTGGCGTCTTCCAGTTCCTGCTTGGCGTTGAAGACTTCATGGACTTGCATGGCCATGTTGGATTGTCCGGACGCCAGCCAGATGTCACCTACCAGGATGTTTTTGAGGACAAGTTGCTTTGCCTTGCCGGTGACGGTCATCTCGCGAGGTTCGTTGGAGACGGGCAACGGGGCAAGCGTGACTTTCCAGTTGCCTGTCTGATCAGAAACGCCAGTGGCAGTTTGATCGGCAAAGGCGACGGTTACGGTGGTTCCAGGCTTGGCAGTCCCGTAAATCGGGATCGGCTTGTTGCGCTGGATCACCATGTCGTCGGCAAAAAATGCCGGTAGTTTGACATCTGAACGGACGGTTGCGGCTGAAAGTCCCAGGAGCAGGAGTGTGGAGAACAGTTTCATGCTACTATCGCTCAAGTTTTTTAAAAAAGGAATTTTCTGAATGATTGTAGTGCCTTTACAAGGCACCGTCTCTGGGTGTGTGCCTCACCCCAGGCTTGAAGCCTGGGGTTAAGCATGGTTAAGCGCCTACGGCGCAAAGTCTTGCCTCTACGAGGCATCCTGATTTGAGGGCATCCACCTCAGACCAAAGGCAAGGGGTTAAGCATGGTTACGCACCTGCGGCGTAATTATGAAGATTCAGCTTGTCAAGCTGATCCATCCGAACTATTGCTTTTGCTTAGTCCCGTGTCCCGTCCGTGGAGGTACGGGCGGTCAGTCCGCCCCAAGGAGCTTTAAGTTTTCGGTTCAGATGCTAGTCTTGTATCCATCGAAGGCGAATTCGACGGGGTAGGGCAGGTGGCTGCAGGCTTGTAGGGCCTTGTTTCGCCCCTCTTCAGTTTGCCACGGATTGTGTATGTGATAGAAGACGAGTTTCCCGCAGTTCAGCTTTTCGAGTGTGGGAATCGCCATTTCAAGGGGATAGTGTGTGATTTCGGAGAAGACCAGGTCGCAACCTTGTGCTTGTTCGAGGGGAAAATCCCCGAAATCCTTTGCCAAGTCGCCGGTGAAGAGGACGTTTTTGCCTTCGGCTGCGATCTTGATTGAGTAAGATGCGGCGTTTGGCTCGTCCTTGATGTTGAGGTGCCTCGTCCTGATGGCTGTCATCGTCAGGGCTTCGTCCTGGTATCCATTGTCCTGGTCGTAATGCCTGAAGACGTTGCTAGGATTGTTGAATCGATTGTGGTTGGCGCGTCGCCAGGCCTGGAGCGGTTCGATTGCTTCTTGCTCGGGAAGGCAAACCGTGAGGAAGAGTTCAGGGAAATTGCGCCTGTACTTGTCCGCCTGCTCGCAAACGACGGGCAGGCTTCCCGTATGGTCGATGTGCATGTGGGTGATGAAGATCGCGGACAGTTGCGCGGAACGCAAGCCCTGCCTGACCAGGAGAGCGTTGGCTGGCTCCCCTGCGTCAATCAGGTAGTATCGTCCTTGAGTCTCCAGAAGCGTCGACGTGCAGAAATGCTCCAGCGTAGGGTCGCCGTGGCTGGTGCCTAGGGTGGTGATGTTCATGGCATCCAATCCGTCAAATCTGTTCCGCGTCCTTGTCGCGCAGGGCGACGACGACCTTGCGGACTTCCTGGGCACGATTCTTCGGAATGATCAGCAACGAATCGTTGGAGACGACGACGATCATGTCCTTGAGGCCGACGGCGCCGACGGCGATTTGCTTCTGGCCCGATGCATTGTAGACGATGCAATTTTGGCAATCGATGAGGATAGGTTCGCCGACTTGGACGTTTCCGCTGTTGTCACGTGGAATCGTCCTGTCAAGCACATCCCATGAGCCGAGGTCGTCCCAGACGAACTTTCCGGGTATGACCATCACATGCGCCGCCTTTTCCATCAGTGCGTAGTCGATGGAGATATTGGGCAGCGCCTTGAAGATTTGCGCTGCCCTTTCCGGGTTTTGGTCCATCAGGGCGTCTGTCAGGTCTTCGAGGGTCTGTGCCATCACTGGGTTTGCCCTTCCGAATTCGTTTTGGAACGTTGACAATCTCCAGAAGAACATTCCCGAGTTCCAGAGGAATCTGCTTGACGCGATGTATTTTTCAGCGTCTTGTGCGTTTGGCTTTTCCCTGAAGGAAGCGACTTTGTAGCATGGGTTTTGCTCATCGTCGTGGATTTGATTGTCTTCGGCGATTTCGATGTATCCGTAACCTGTTTCCGGCCTGACTGGCTGTATTCCGATTGTCACGAGCGCATTGTGTTTTTCCGCCGCTGCGAATGCAGCTTCGACGGTATTGACGAATGGAGTCGTGTCGGGGATCCTATGGTCGGCGGTCAGCACTCCCATGGTCAATTCTTCGGGCGAGAGGTTATATCGCGCGAGGATTGTCGCCGCTGCGAAGATCAGGCATCCCGACGTATTTCGCTTGCTGGGTTCGGCTATGATGTTGTCATTTGGGATTCCCAGGTCGGCGTCTTGGATTGCCTTTTGCAGGTTTTTTCCGGTTGCGATATAGATGTTTGCGGGAGGCACGATTGCCATTGAGCGTTCAACGGCTTCCTCCAGAAGGGATTGTCCGCTGCCTGTGAGTTTCAGCAGTTGCTTGGGCTGGTCGTGTCGCGAAAGAGGCCAGAAGCGTTCTCCTGCTCCACCAGCCATAATGACAATGACTTTCATAGCGTTGGGACTCCTTTTTGCTGGAATTGACAATGGGCTAGGCTGTCCATCGGAATTTCGTTTGGCTTGTTGAAAGATACCGTATGGTTCAGGTAGTTTCAAGCGTTCGTGCCAAAATGACCTGTTATTTTTTCGGTCTCGTTATTCGAGGATTGCCTTTGCGGCGTCCTGTACGGCTTGGAACGAGTTGACCGGCAATGCCTTTGCGGCTTTGTCTGTCCTCTTGACGAATCCGCACAACACGCTGCCAGGACCGCATTCGATGAGCAGTTCGGAGTTTGCCATCAGCTTCCTCAAGCAGGATTCCCAACGGACCGAGCCGCAGATCTGATTGGCCAGGTTGCCCGGGATGTCCTGGACGGATTCCACGAAGTCGCCTGTGAAGTTCTGGGCGAATTTCCTTGTCGGTTGCTTGAAGTCGTACTTGCCGAGTTCAGGTTTGAACTGCTTGGCGGCTTCCTGCATCAGCCTGGAGTGGTAGGCGCCGGCGACTTGGAGCGCGACGACTCGGAGTCCCTTGGCGCCCAAAATCTCGTTGGCGCGGGCAATCTTGTCCGCCGCGCCAGAGATGACGATTTGGCCGGGGCAATTCAGGTTGGCGATATCGACATCAGCCTCTTTGCATGCTTCTTGGACGACGTCGATTTCCGCACCCAGCACGGCTGACATCGCGCCTTGCGTATTTTGGCAGGCTTGGTCCATCAGCTTGCCTCTCAGCGCCACGAGCTTGAGGGCGTCCTGGAAGGAAAGGACATTGGCTGCGACGAGTCCGGAATACTCGCCCAGGGAGAGTCCTGCTACGGCGACGGGATCCAGCTTGCCTTCAAGGGCTTCATTGAGGGCGGCAAGGCACGCTTGTGACATCGTGAAAATAGCTGGTTGGCAAGTTGCGCTAGCGGTAAGGTCTTCGGCGGTTCCGTTGAAGCAAAGGTTGGCCAAGTCATATCCGAGGATGTCGTTGGCCCTGTCGAAGATGTCTTTCGCTGCCTTCGAGGCTTCGTAGAGGTCTTTTCCCATTCCGGGTGCTTGTGCGCCTTGTCCGGAGAACATGATTGAGATCTTTTTCATTGTTTTTCCTTGTTTTGCTTGTTTGTGGTTTTGTGTTTATGGATGATCGTTGCAATCTGCTGCGGCGATTCTGCGAAATAGGTTGGTTTTGCGTTGATGAGTTCCTCTTTTGTTGCGTATCCGTAGAGTACGGCAATGGATTTGATGTTGTTGGTGTTTGCCCCGATGATGTCGCAATCCCGGTCGCCCACGAAAATGCAGGCGTTGGGATCCAGGCGATGTTGCTCAATTGCCTTGGCGATTAAGGGAGCCTTTTCCTCGGAATCGCCGACGCGCTCGGGGGCGACAATGCCCTCGAAATACGCCTTCAGGCCGAAATGCTCCAGAATCGGGATGGTATGGCAATAGGGTTTTGCTGTGACCACAAATAGGCGCATGCCTTCGTTTTTCAGGTTGTCCAGCAACGGAAGGACGCCTTCGTAGACACGATTGTCAAGCATCGCTCCCGCCGAATAGTAATCCTTGAAGATATGGAGCGCCTTTTCCGGCTTGTCGTCCTCGGCTCCAAGGATTTTTGCGAGGCTTTCTATCAGTGGCGGACCGACGCACCAGCCTAGGGAATCTGCTTTGACACCGCGCACGCCCATTTGTTCCAGGGCGTAGGCGATGGATTTCGTGATTCCCGGCTTGGAGTCGGTCAATGTTCCGTCTAGGTCGAATAGGATGGCGAGTTTCGTCATTCTGTCACTTGATTTCATGTATCGTCAGGTTTTTGAACCAGGTTTCGCCGACGATGTCGGGTTTTCCTGCGTAGATTCCGCACATCAACAGGGTTCCCTTGCTTGTGAAGGGGACTTTGTATGTGAAGGTCGCATGGCTCCATTCAAATGTTTTGTCTCCGACACTTGCGTCAGGCCAAGCTGTTTTTCCTGTATTGAGCGGGACCATCAGGCCGAATTTGATTTTGGTTCCTGTTACGTTTTCGGCTTTTATGGTTGCATTGAATTCATAGGTTGCTCCTGGCTTGAGTTCGATCCATTTTTCGAACATCGCCTGCTTAGGCTTGTCTCCCTCGACTCGTTTTAGGTGAATCGGGTTGTCTTCGAAGAATTTCATGATGAGTATTTTCGTCGTTGTATCTTCAACTGGTTTTGGGTTGTCGTCGATGGTTCGCTTTGCGGCTTCGTTGATCACGTCAGCCTGCAGGTTGTTGGCTTGGATTTGCTCTTGGAGTTCGGTGGCTTGTTTTTGCCTTTGCTCCAGGTTGTCCTTGAGCATTTGGTTTTTCTTGACGATATCATCGGCATTTGCTACGAGGACCAGGGATGCGATTATGATTGCGAGTGCGTATTTCATCGTTTGTTCTCCTGGCTTTTACTTGACGAGGTTGAGTTTTTGGATTTGTTCGAATCCAGGTTTGGCGGCGTACTTTTTCCTGTTTTTCAGCTTTAGCTTGGCTGATATCTCGTTTCCGTCTTTGTCTTTTGCGGTGAAGACGTAGGTTCCCGGGCGATCGAGCTTGAACCAAGCCAGCCCTTGATTGTCCGCAAGGACTCCGATTTGCTCTCCTGTTTGCGTTGTTGCCCAGACGGGAGTGTTCGGCAAGGCCTTGACGATGCACTCAGCGTCAGCGCCGTTGACAAGCGGCGGTTGGGGGATCAGGTTGTCTCGATAGGCGTCATTGACCGCGTTTCGGACGTGGCTTGGGGTTGAGCTGTCAAACCAGTTGTACTGCGCGCCATTTGACTTGGGATGGATGTAGTGCGAGAGTTGCCTGTATCCCAATCCCGAATGTGCGGGCCATTTGATCCTGTATCGCGGGTACTGGTCGGCTTTCAATCCTGGAGGCAGGGTCTTGTCCTTGTCGTATTCCTCGGTCATTTTCCGTGTGATTCCCCAAGGGCTTCCCTTTCCTGTGTCATCCCAACCGCAGAATCCATCGCTGCCCAAGCCCATGTAGATGATTCCCGGGATTTGGAGTTCCCTGTAGTTTTTTGCGATTTCCGCGACCCGGCGTGCTTTCTTTTCGACTTGCGAAGGGATTGGACCAATCCAATTGTCCCAGGCGCCGTATGAGTAGTAGAGGGTTTCGCCATAGATCACTGGGCGGTATTCGTAGACTTTTTGCCAATTGACGACCCAGTTTGCGACATTGAAGTCGGGATAATGGTAGTTTGCGGTATCGCATGGCGGGTCTTCGTACCATCGTGCGTTTCGGTTCCATGTTCCGACGTCACCGTCCCTGGTCATGACCAGGTCGCTGTCCAAGGACTTGACATACTTTCCGTAGAATGCGCCCAGCCTGTCGTTCCTCACATTGTAGTCCACCTTGTCTGTTGTATCCCATGCCTGGGTCAAGATTTCATTGTCCGTTGACCAGATGACGACGGATGGGTTGTTTCTTAGCATTTTGAACCAGGCATCATACTGCTTGAGGTTGAATGCATGCCATTTGTTTTCGAACCACTGTTCGTAGGGGATGAAGTCCTGTGGCGTTGCCTTTCCGTCATGGAGTTTCGGATACATTTGGGCGTAGTAGAGCATGCCGGTCCTGTCTGCGAGCTTTGCGACTTGCGGATCCCATGAATCGTTGTCGTGTATCCTGATCGTATTGATTCCGTCGTACCTGAAGAGCGGCCATACGACCTCGGCCATTTTGATGTTGCTTGCCTGGCATGCGCCCACGTCTCCTTGGAGGACGATTCGTTTTCCATTGAGATAGAAATCAGTTGAATGGATCCAGAATTCCCTGAAGCCGAAGGTTTGTGAATGCCTGTCGTCATCGAGTTCTGTAATCAGTTCATAGAGATTGGGACCAGCGTACTTGCCTCCGATTCCCCAGCATTTTGGGTTTGCCCAGGTCGTCTCCGTCTTGACCGTGGCGGTTTTGCCCGGGTTGATTTCCACGGATTGCTCTGGCAATCTGAGCCTGATGCGTCCATTTTCGGCGATGTACTGGGTGATTTTCGCATGCTTGGTTTCATTGGATCTGTTTTGGATTTCCGTTTGCACGCTGACGGTTGCGTTTCGCCAGGATGTTTTGACCCATACGTCTGCGACATGAAGCGGCGCCTTTGTTTCCAGGAAGATGTTGCCTCTCAGTCCCCAGACTCTGTTGGGGCCGAACTCGTGGGGTTCGAGGCGTGTCACTTTGATTTCCAGGAGATTGTCGCCGTCCTTTGGGTTGGCCAGGGGGATCCGCACGATGCCGATATGGCCGTAGTAGTCGCCGATTGGGTTTCCGTTAAGGAAGAATTCGGCTTTCCCGTCAATGTTCTCGCAGATGAAATCGGTTGTTTCCCCGCTTTTGAGTTGGATTGTTTTCTTGAACCAGAGCGGTGATTTTGTGAAGATTGGGTTGAAGGTGAAGTCTTCCCACCCTTTGAGCGATGCGACGGGGCCGTAGATTTCGCCTTTCTTGACAAGGTAAAGCGGGTACATGTGGATGCGGTGCCAATCGTTCTTGAAAATTTGCGGCAAGTGCGTTTCGAACCACTCTTTCTTGTCGAAGCTGATTTGCCAGAATCCATTGATGCAGATTTTTTTCCGCTTGGTGGTTCGCTTGGGCATCGGTTCGTCTATGGACTTGTTTGCGTTTTTAGTAGCTTTCGCCCTGATTGTCCTGTACTTGCGTTCTCTTTCCTTGAATGCCTCGAGCAGTGCTTTCTTGGCTTCGGCGGAGCGTTTTTTCGCCTTGTCCAAGTCCTTCTTGAGTTGCGGAAGTTGCTTGTCCAGCGCATCGATTTGCCTTTGGAGCTCTTCGTTTTCCTTTTGGAGTTGTTCCTCAGAGTAGGCAACGACTGGGATTTGCAGGACGGCGGCGAGGTTTTCTCCTTCGAGCACTTGTGCCTGGATTGTCTGTTTCCCCAGTTTCAGGTCAACAGGGAATTCCAGTTCTTGTCCCGATTGCGTCTGCTTTTCGCTGGCGTTGAACCGGATCTTGAAGCTGGGGTTGTTTTGGTTGAAGACCTTGATTTTCAGTGTGTTCTCGCCAGTGAAGAGCGGTATCTTCTGCCAGTTGAACTGCGCCGAGTATCCGTTGTTGTAGGCTTGTGCGTCATGCTTCGCCAGCGGATTTTGCGGGTGGATGGTGATGTCTTGGCAAGGCTTGCCGTCCCTGTCGGTGATGGCGACGCAGAATCCGCAACCATGCGTGCGGTCCACGACCTTGATCAGGAGCTTGTTGGTCCCATGCTGGAGCTTGGCGTCGTAGATGAAGTTGTCGGGCACGATGCCTTGTGAGCTATTGACTCGTCCCAGGAGCTGTCCGTTCAGCCATATCTTGTGGTCGTCGTCGCTTCCGACTCTTACCTTGACGTCCTGGTCTTTTTGCGCTTCGATCCATGTGATTGCATAGACGACGAAGTGGTCGTCAATCGGCTGGGCGAATTGGTCGAGTTCGATGATGTTCTTTTTGAAGGAGTGGACTTTCCACGTTGTATCGAAGGTTTTATCTTCCTTGAACCCCCATTCGTTTGTTGACCCGATTCCTGCAATCAGCCGTGCCTTGTCTGCCTTGAATGTCGCCGTTGCCTTTTGGTTTTCGGTCGGGTTTGCGTTGATTTCGCCGCCAGGGAGCAAGTCCTGGTCAAGTCCCCTGGGCTTGCCGTCGACCACGTAGCTGGGATAGGGTCCGGAAAGAAGCCAATCCAGGATGAATCCTTTTTCGTCGAGCGTGGCTGCTCCTGCAAGATTTGCGATGGCGAGGCAAATCAGCAATGTAGTCATTGGATGTTTCATGGCTGCCTTCCTATGCGTGTGGTTAGTGTTTCAGGTTTCCTGGGAAGGGTTGGTTTTCATTGAAGTCCGGCATGAAGTCGCTGTCGCCACCCAGGTCTTGGATGAAGACGCGCCTGAAGCCGAGTTCGCCGACTCGTTGGCAGACCTGTTTGTACTCGTCGTGGGCCAATGTCCTGTCAAGGAAGGATTGGCGTGAACATTCCGGGACGGGGGTGAATTGACTCATCAAGGAAATGGGTACGGCATCGCCGAAATCTTCCGCCAGCCAATCCAGGATTTGCAGGGAGTTTTGGACGAAGCCGGGGAGTACCAGGTGCCTGACCATCATCCCGTGGGTTGCGGTCATTTCGCCGGTCGTATCCCATGGGCGGAGGAATCCGACCTTGTCCGCCATCAGGCGGGTCGCGTCGCGGGCGATTTTCGGGTAGTCCGCGTCTCCCATGCAACGGCGAGCCAGAGCCGGATCCGAGAATTTGAAGTCAGGCAGGAAAATGTCAATCAGTTGCGTTTGTTCCCGAAGTTGTTCAAGGCTTGAGTAGCCCGAAGTGTTCCATACGAATGGGATATCGAGGTTGGATTTTCGGATTTCATTGCAGATGAACCTGATGTGTGGCCACCAATGGTCCGGCGTGACGAAATTGAGGTTGTGGACGCCTTTCTTGCAGAGTTGGAGGACTCGGTAAAGCAGTTCGTCCGGCGTGACCAAGTTGCCTTGGTGCCCGTGGGAGATTTGGAAGTTTTGGCAGAAAAGGCATCCGCAAGAGCATCCCGAGAAGAAGATCGTGCCCGATCCTTTGGAACCTGACAGGCAAGGCTCTTCGCCAAAGTGCGGGGTTATGGAGGCGATCCTGCACTGGGCGGATTCGCCGCATGCCCCCAATTGACCTTGCAGGCGATTGGCTCCGCATCGTCTTGGACAAAGCTGGCAATGGCTGTATTCAGGAAACATAGATGGGATCAATGGAGGATAGGAGCCAGGGCGACGCGGAAACCAAGGTTTGCCTTGCAGCTGACGGGTTCGGCATAGCCACGATGGGCGGAACGGCAGTGCCTGGCGAAATCACCGTAGCAACCGCCCCTGGTGACCTTGAGCGTCCCTGCATCTGGCCCCTTGGGGTCTGTTGCTTCGTCAGAGGTCAAAGGCGCATGCCAATCCCAACACCACTCGCGGACATTGCCGTGCATGTCGCAAAAGCCCCAGGCATTGGCAAGGCGTTCGCCGACAGGATGGGTCTTGTAGCCTGAATTGTACTTGTACCAGGCTGCGGTCTCGAAAATCGACCTGCTTTCCTCGCCGGAAACCGTCTCTTCCGTCTGGACGTTGAACGGAGTCGTGCTTCCCGCACGGCAGGCGTATTCCCATTCGGCTTCCGTGGGAAGGCGGTATTCGTAGCCGTCAGGCAAGCGCCCCGCAATCATTTCCAGCAACGTCAATTCCTTGCACCAACGCTCGACGGACAGCCAATCAACCGATTCAACGGGTCGGCGCAAGCCGCCGAATGTCGCAGGACGGGCACGCAAGCCCGCGCAATCGGCAATCAACGAATACTCTTCCTGGGTAATCGGATACATTCCCAGCCAGAAGCCCTTGGAGAATGTGACCTTGTGCAATACCTCGTCGGTGTTGCGACCGGATTCCTCCTCCGGGGAACCCATGTCAAAGGATCCGGGAGGGCACCAGAGCATCCTGATGCTGGGTTCCTCGACCGTGAAATTCCTGGAGCCGGCAACAGTCGCCTTTGCCTTGACGATATCCTCGTATTCGGCGGCGATGCCCAGCTCTTCCTCGAGTTGCATCCGCGACTCGAGCAATTCCTCCTGCGTTGGCCTGTCGCTGCATACATTGTCGCCTTCCGCCTTTCGCGCCCTTGGATCCTGCTGTAGGATTGGAGTATCGATGATCGGACCCATCGCCAATCTGAATCCCCTGTAGCATCGGCGGTTGTTTGGGTTTCCGCCTTTTCTTGCGGAGGCACTGCATCCCAGCGCCATTCCTCCCATGTTGCCCCCTCTGCAAACGTGGTACCTTCCATAGTCTGGCCCCGTAGGATCGATCGCATGGTCAAGGGGGTATTCCCCGTACCAGTCCCGGCACCATTCCTCCACGTTTCCGTGCATGTCGTAGAGTCCCCAGTTGTTAGGCTTCTTGGTGCCGACATCATGGGTTTCCTTGTCTGAATTCTTGTCATACCATGCGACTTCGTCCAGGTTGGGGCATTCTCCGTCAGCGCTAGTCAGGGTTTTTCCGTTGTTGAGAGCGGTTGTTGTTCCGGCCCTGCAAGCATATTCCCATTCGGCTTCTGTCGGGAGCCTGTATTCGAAGCCTTCGGGGAGCCGTCCTTCCTGCTTTTCGCGTTCGTTCAATGCCTCGCACCATTTCATCGCCTCGACCCAGGTGACTCGCTCGACGGGCTTGTTCTCGCCGTCGAACTTGGAGGGCTTCAATGGGTTCCCCGCCAATTCTGCGATCGTGTCGTACTGTGCCTGCGTGACTTGGTATGTGGCGAGCCAATAGCCCTTTGTAATCGTCACCTGATGGAGCGGTGCATCCTCGGAATCGCCTTCCTCGTCCTCCGAACATCCCATGAGGAAGTTGCCCGGTCGGCACCAGACAAAATCGATCTTGAGCGAACCCAACATAAGAGAATGTGACTTTTCCTTATCTGCCATCGTGATTGTTCCCCTTGCAAGCGTTTGTGCTGGCGGAAGCCGCTTGATTCATTCCGCCGATTATTTCCTGATGTACTTGTCAACGTCATTTGCGGTGATGACGCCGTAGTTGGCAGCTCCGAGCCATCCTGACATGATGATTCCGACGGAGCCTGTGTGGAAGAGACCAGCCACTTGGTTTTGGATGGTCGTACTGTAGTCCAGCCCCTCAAACTTGGTTCCGAACGTGGCACCGAAGGCGTGCCCGGTGTAACGTTCGAAGGTGAGGGGGGTGGACGTCTCGATGTAGTCGACCTTCTCGCGGATGCCGGGGACCATTCGCTCCAGCACCGCCAGCGTATTCTCGACCAAGTCCTGCTTTCGACGTCGTATCGTTTCGCGATCCAAACCCTGCCAGTCGCCGTAGTTGGCATTCATCGAGGCGACGATCGAGTACTTGTTCGAGCCGGGGCGCAATTCCGGATAGTAAACGGAAAACGTACGGCTCGTGATCGTGGGCGACAATAGCGCCGCCGTGTCGTATTCAGGATGCTCGGACGAAAAGATCAAGTCCCCGATGTACGGCAAGCTCTCGCCTGGCTTGATCCCGAGGTACACCTGGCAGGACGAATTGCTTAGGCGAACCTGCCTGAACCCTGATAGGTATTCCGCAGGAAAATGCTCTTCGCCGACGAGTTCCTTGACGAGGCGCTTCAGGTTGCCGTTGAAAACCACGGCACGGCATGGCACCTCTCGGCCATTGATCATGGCGCCTCTGACCTTGCCGTCCTCAACCAGGATCTTCTCAACCTTGGAGGAGGTCTTGATCTCGACTCCGTTTTCCCTGAGCCGGTCGCCCATCATCTTGATCATCAGGTCCGTTCCGCCTTGGAACGTATAGACGCCCTGGCTCATGAAGTTCCCGAAGACGATTCCGTAGGCGATGGCGGGTTCGTCCAGGCCGGAACCGTTGGCATAGGTTATCGGCTCCAGCAGAAACCGCCAGACATCGGTGCGCCCCGGGAAAAACCTGTTGAAGAGGTCCCGTATGGTGTCCTGGTTGTCATCGTAGTAGTTCATTTCCGCCAAGGTGGCGAAGAAGTCGTCGACGACCTGTTGTGGTATCTTGAAGAAGCTGACGAGCTTTTCGGTGAAGTCGGCGGTATCGAACGTTGTTTCTAGTTTGAATTGCGGATTGTCAAAGCGGATTGACTTGACTTGCACGACTCGGTCTGCGAATTCCTTTCCCCAGTATTTACGGAATGATTTTTTCATTCCGATAGGGAATCCATGGAGCGCCACATCAAAGACATGTTGTTTGCGTTTGAAGTATGTGGCGAGTCCGCCGATGATGGAATGCTGTTCCGCCAGGAGGACTTTATGTCCTGCCTGTGCGAGTCTGTTGGCGGCTGTCATGCCACCGAGTCCTGCGCCTGCAACAATGATATCGTAACTTTGGTTCATTATGGTAGTGGGACGTGTCATCCCAGGTTGAGGATTGTCTTATAGGCCAATGAATGCATGTCGTTTCTCCAGGGGAAGTATCCGTTATTCTTGCATTCACGTTTTGGATGGACGGCGTTGGTCAGGAGTGCGACGATCATGCCGTACTCGGGATCCATCCAGAAGGATGTTCCCGTGAAGCCGGTATGCCCGAATGCGGTGGGGCTGACGTACTTCCCGCCCGAACTGGGCTGTTCTGGCGAATCCCATCCCAGGCACCTGGAGCTTCCTTGGACAATATTGGCGCGTCGCGTGAACAAATCGACGGTCTTCTGGCTAAGCAAACCGGCGCCTCCAGTGAGCATCGCCTTGCCGTATTTGTCAAGGTCGACGATGCTGGAGAACAGTCCTGCGTGTCCCGCCGCACCTTCTAGCCAGCGTGCGTTCTCGTCGTGGACTATTCCCTGCCAGTAGGATTTTTCATCATCGGCCTTCATTTCGGTTGGGACATAGTGCTTCCTGTTGGCCGGTGTCGGATTGTAACATGTCTGGGTCATTTTCAGGGGACGAATGAAGATATCCCGGGCTACGTCGTCAATGCGTCTTCCCGTCAATTCCCTGATGAGTTCGCCAAGTATCATGAATCCGATGTCGGAATAGGCTTCTTTTGTTCCTGGTTCCGTAGCCAATTGTGTTGAAAGGATAAGGCTTCGGCGTTGGCGCCAATCCGTCAGGTGAGCGTGGGTCGCGTAGAATTTCAGGAAAGGCGGCAATCCCGAGCAATGCGCAAGCAAATGCCTGATGGTGACTTTCGAACGCCAAGACTTCTGCTCGGGGTGCGCTTGCCCGAATTCGGGGAAATAATCAACCAATGGCTTGTCCAGGTCGAGCAAGCCTTTGTCATACAGCCACATGGCTATCGTCGTCGTGCCGACGCATTTGGTGATGGAAGCCAGGTCGAAAAGGCTATAAATGTCTACTGTCGGGGAGTCGTTGTCATAGGTGAAGCTGCCCGATGCCAGCATGATGGGTTCATCGCCCAATTGATGGATCAGCATGGTCGCGCCGGGAGCGTAGTGTTTCCCGATTCCCAGGTCCAGGTTGCTTTGAAGGGTAAAAGTACTCATGGTCGAATTAGTGTGAGAGGACGTATTCTGCCAGGTCCTCGAGTTGTTCCTTGGTCAAATTCGAGGTTTTTCCGTGGATGTCTCCTGGATTGTGCTTGGTGAGGACATCCATCATCGTGACTGATCGGCCGTCAAACAAGTACGGTGCGGTACGCCAGACCTCGCGAATTGTCGGAGTGTCCCATTTCTTGCCCTTGTCCATCGGGTCTTGCATTCCAAGGTCATATCCTTTCATGTCCGTCATGACTTCGTTTTTGGGGTGGCAAAAGGCGCAACCTGCGGCGTCATAGATTTTTTCGCCGCGTTTTGCGGCTTCCGACAGTTCTCCATTGACTCGGTACGGGCTTTCGACTGGCTTTATTGCCTTGCAGTATTCGTCAATGGCGCAAGCGTCTTCATCGGGTCTGACTGAGAATTGGATGTACCTGATTCCTGCCCTGACACAGAGCTCGGCGTTCTTTCTGATGCCGGAGATCATTGTCGGTGGTGTTATATGGGAGAGCAGCAGGCTTTTTGATTGCTTTGGGTTTCCCATTCCGTCATTGATCAGGTCCCAATTGAGCCCGTCCGCCCTTCCGTCGGGGTGGCAAGTTCCGCAAGATTGCCAGGTTTGGAAGCAGATTTCCGCTGAATTGAAGAGCATTTCTCCCCTTCGCACTTGCGTCCATTCCTGCTTGGGTCCCAGGGGGATCGACTTGATCTGCTGTTTTGGCGTAAGTTCCGGTTGGATGACCGCCAGGCTGTCGGTGAAGTATTCTGCTGCAAAGACCTTGTCGTTGAATGCGAGCACGGCTCTTGGTCCGATGCCGACAAGCTTGAAGCGCTTTCTGATTCCGACCAGGAAGCTCAGGTCGTTGGGCACGGCATCCGCACTGGACGTGACGGCGGTGACCTTTTCGTTTTTCGCCGCCTGCTCTAGGCGTTCGTGGAGCTTGGCACGATCGATGATGGAGATCTCGTTGGAGCCGGCCGAGGAGACCGCCAGGGTTTTTCCGTCAGGCGACACTGAGGCGTCCCAAGGATTTGCCGCTCCCAATTCCACGTCGTCCAGAAGCACGGTATTGACGAGCTTTGCCGTCTTGGCGTCAATGATGGTCAAGGCATTGGTGCTCATCCAGCCGCGTTCCAGCTGGGTAGTCGGCAACTGGTACCTTGCCAAGACGTGGGTGTGATAGACGTATGCCCCGTCAGGGGAAGCGGTTATCTTTCGGCCGACCGCCGATCCGTTGGTAAGCTTGATGTGCGGGAGCGGGGTCAGGTCGGGGAGGGCGAATGGGCAGACGACGATGGCGATGTAGTCGCCATCGGCGGGACCCATCGGCTGGTGGTTGGAGACGAACAGCTTGCGCCCGTCGTCAGCGACCGCAATCCCGTGAGGCTCGCGACCTGCTGGAACCGTCTTCGTGACCTTGCCGGCTTTGAGGTCGATCGCCATCAAGTCGTTGCTAAACCGGTTTACGGCATATGCCATGTCTCCTACGATGGCGACTCCCATTGGCGTGTGTCCAATCGGGATGGATTGCTTGATCTTGCCATCCGCCGTATTGATGGCAAGCAGGACTCCCCTTGCCTCGCCTGCGGCTGCCAAGAGCGTTTGCCCGTCAGCCGAGAGAGCCAATGCATGGGGTTGCGCGGGCAGTGCGAAGCTTTTGGCGAGCGCATTCTTCTCCAAGTCGAAGACGGCGATTTGGCTTGCGGTTTCCTCGGCTATGAACAAGGATTTCCCGTCCGTGGCAAAGGCTGTTGGAGACAGGTACGTGGGAGCCGATTGGCCGACGAAGGCTAGCACGGCAATCAACGCGATCAAGGTCTTTTTCATTCTGTCCTCTTGGTTGTGATTTGGTCTATATTCAAAGTTAAATTTGTGTTTGTGTAGGGTGGCTACCACACGATCTTGACGCGGAATCCCACGTTGTAGACGGGTTGCCACTTGGGATATCTCCATCGCGAAGCCGATCTGGCCTGCGGGAACAAATCGTTCCAGGAACCTCCGCGGACGACTTTCAGGTTGGGATCGTTCGGTTCGTATTGCGAAGCGGTCCATTCCGCGACGTTTCCGTGCATGTCGTAGAGTCCCCAGCGATTGGGCGGGTATCCTCCGACTGCCCGCGAGTGGAAAGCATGGTCGTTAATGTCTTGATGGCAACGTCCGAAGTTCCATGACCTAAGCTGCCAATCGGAGATGTTGGCTACCAGGTTGTCTGGCTTGATCTGGGATTCGTCACCGAAGTTCCAGGGCGTTGCGGTACCTGCCCGGCAGGCGTATTCCCATTCGTCTTCGGTTGGTAGCATGCAGGTTCTGCCGGTCTTTTCCGAGAGCCACTTGCAGAATTCGTTCGCCTGTTCCCAGGTGATCCTGATGACCGGCATCAAGGGTTCGTTTTGCGGGCGTCCTCTGGTGATCCTGTCCTTTCCACGTCCGTCCATATAGGCTGAATCGTGGTCGGGATCGAACAAGGCATAGAACTGGTTGGTGACTTCGTGGGAAGCGAGCCAGAAAGGCTTGTCCACGGTGACCACCCGGACCGTGCGCTCGTCAGGAGCGCCCTGGGCATCGCCTACCAGCGCCTTGCCTGGAGGAATTGCCGAGAATGACATTTGGATGCCGTCCGCCAAGGTGAGGACCAATTGCTTCTGGGCAAGCTGCTGCTGTTGCTGTTCGGCGACTTCCTTGGAGAGCGGCCAGTTGTCCAAAGTTTGCGGTGGCGGAGGTTGCGGTTGGGTCATCGGCGGTACAAAGGGAACTTGGGGCGGCATCGGAATGATGTCCTCGTTGGTGTCGTCGATCAAGGCATGCAGCTTTTTGAAGTGGTTTCTTCGGTCGATTTGCTCCTGGGTAGGCGGGATATGGGATTGCCGCCAGTTTGGCGCGTAGGGGACATTGAAGTCGATCCAGGTGTAGAGCCTGGACCACTCGTCCTTGGTGAGTTGCACGCCGTAGTGTCCTTTCTTGAGCAGCTGGACCAACGGGGAGGTGTCGGCGTCCCATTCGCCGGGCTTTTGCATGCAGTAGTCGGCTTCGACGCCGGCCCTGCGTACGTATGGATGCAAGGCATTGTAGGAAGGCGAGTAGCGACCCTGGTACGTGTCAGGCTTGCGGCGCAAGTCCTTCAGGCGCTTGGGAGCGTCTTCCTTGCCGTTGTGACAGCCGACGCACTTGGCGTCCAGGACCGTCTGGACTTCCTGGTCAAACCCAAATCCGCGCGCCGGTCCAAGCCAGGGTTCCATCGGGCAAGGAGGCTTGCGGGAGGCTTGCCTCGCTCCTGGCGGGGAGACCGAATTCTGTGGTTCATGGCAGCCGACGCAGGAGATCGTTTCGCCGGGCATCGCCACGAACCAGGAACGCATGGTCTGGAGCGCCTTGCCGTCCGCGTCCAAGGGCTGGACAAAGATGGGAACGTTGGCGGGAACCTCGAAAAATGCGGATCCATCGGGCTCCACGGGGACGGTTCCGATGATTTGCTTGCAGTCCCAGCCCCCCTCGTAGGCGCTGGCGTGCGTATCTCCGTTGGAACCAAACCGGTAGTGGTGGGCGCCGACGCGCAATTGCTTGACCAATCCTTCGGGATAGCCCTGGATGCCGGGCCCCTGGCGGATGTCTGTCATATAGACGAATCCAGTCTTCTTGGTCAGGTTCACCTTGGAAGTGATGACCGGCGGCTTGAATCTTGGGCGGAGCGGCCGTGCGTCAATGTAGTTTCCGATCAGGATCGGGGTCAGGTTGTCGAACACGTCAACCAGATAGAGTCCCCAAGGTGCCTTTGGTTCCGGCTTCATCGTTGCGAGGAAGTATTTTCCTGCGCCCCTGTTGGTATCGGGTTCTGCGAGCGGATATGGGGCGACGAATCTCGGCCATGAATTTTCCACCAGTCCGTCCTTGATGATAGGGATCACTTTCTTTCCGCGTCCGGGTATCCGCTGGATGACGCCTTGGGCTTCCTTGCGTCCGATCGCTGGATCCAGCAGGATCAGTTCGCCTTGCCGTGAAGTCCCGTGGTGTCCGGTGATGACGGTCGATACCGCCGAGGAGTGTCCCGGGATTGGGCGAGGCCAGAACATGGAGTTGGGCCAGTAGGAATTGGAGCCGTAGTACTCCATTTGTCCAGTCCCATCGGGATTCATGTGGAAGAGGAGTCGCGTGAAGTAGTGGGGCGTATCGGCGTATTCCCAGCGCGAGAAGAGCACGCGTCCATTGTTGAGGACGGTTGGGTTCCAGTTGTGGTCCTGGTCGTAGCAGAGTCGTCTCTCGTTTCTTCCGTCCGCATCGGCGATATGGAGATTTGCGACGTACCATCCTCCTGTGCAGGGGACGGCTTGCTCGCATGCCGTCGAGCTGAAAACCACTTGTCCCGAGGGAAGGTAGCATGCGTCAAAGTGCATGACGTGCTGGTTTTCGACGGTTGTGATCTGGCGTTGCGTCTTGCCGTCCAGGCTGGATTCGATGATATGCCTTCCGTTTCCGTAAATCAGTTTCTTGGCGTCCCAGTCCAGGTCGTAGTCTGTGATCTTATTGGTTTTGAAGAGCGTTTCGATGTTGCCGTCCGGTCTAATCGGCGAGAGCGTGACGAATTCGTTTCCCAGGGAATTTGGGCCGCCCCAGTTTGAGGAGAACCAGAATCCGCCCTTGATGAAGATGAGCTTTTGGTCTTGCAGGAGCGGGTTTTGCAGCAGCATGTCCTGCGCTGCCTTGGCGAATTCGACTCCATAGGCTGTGATTTCCGCCAATGCGCCGTGCTTTTCATTGACGGCTTTCTTGAGCAACGCGATCGCCTTGGCTTCCTCTTCCGCCAATCTAGCCAGGAAAGCCCTTCCTTTTTCGGCGTATTCTTCCTTGAAGGTGTTGATTTGGTCTTGTACTGCGAGCTGTGTTGACTCGACGGCGTGGACATTGTCGAAGGCGGCAGTAAGCGTCATCACGTCGTGGTATGCCTTTTGGTCTGCCTTGAAGTCCAGGGGCCTGTTGTCGTCTTGGAGGAGCGTTTCGATTTCCTGGATGGTTTTGGCTGTGATGTCTCGGATTTCTTTCGGCTTGATATCCAGGTTTTCCTTGAGTTGGGCAAGCCTGTTTTTTGTTGCCTTTCTGTATCTTGCCGCCAGCCATAGGGGGTTTTCGTGGGGAAGCCATTCGTCCAGGTGCCAGACGATGGTCGCCATGCCGACGTCTCGATTATCCAGCCAGATCAGGTCGGTTTCCTCCCAGAGGAGCTGCATGCGGGAAGCCGGATCTGGGAACTCGTCGCGAAGGGTCCAGAATAGGTTTTGACGTCGCGAAATGCGTTTTTTCTCATCGCCAGCATTGAGCTTGGAGCGACCTATGGCTGTGGGCTGGAAGTGGAACAGGCACTGCCCGTCATCGCCGGAGACATGCAACTTGGCCAAAAGTTGCTGGTTTCCCTTTTTCCCATTGGCGTTCCACGCGTGGAGCATCAGGTCGTTTCGTCCGCCGACTTGTCCTCCACTTGTCATGACGAGTCGTCCGCTTCGGAATCCGGTCCGTACCAGGAATGGCATTGTATTGCTGAAGTTCTTGGTCAGCGTTGCCGCCCGCCTGAGGAAGATGACGTCATTTGGCTTTGCATTGACGAGTTTGGCAAGGTCTGTGGTTTTTCCGTCCTGCAATCCTTCCAGCTGTTTCCAGGTTGCGTTTTGCGGTGCGTTTTCGCCTTTTGCCTCTTCGGCATTTTGTGCGTAAGGTCCTGCGAATTCCCAGGCGCCGAGCTTGACTCCGTGCTCTTCCTGGAGGATGTCGTCAAAGAGCTTTTCCCAGTCGAGGATAGCCTGCCTTGCGTGGAGGATGCTTGCTGTCAGCGTGTCTTGCTTGACAAACTGGAACTGCCTTGGAAGCGCCCTGAGCTTTTCCCTGTTTGCCAGGACTTCGGGGGGGATGGCGATGACGTCCTTGGGGTCGCCGAAAACATCGATCTCGATTCCGGACGTCCAGGATTCCGCCTTGTCCGAATGTGCCGGGGTGCCTGCCTTCACGTTGTATGTCCGCCAAATCCTGAATTCGACCCAGTCCGCCTTGGGGAAGATCGGGGTCTTGTCCTCGTTGGCGAAGGACGACCTGAAGCCGCCGGCGTCCGGTCCGATTACTTTCGGTCCCGTGGTCAAATGGGGTTCCTTGGGAAATTCGGGCAATTTGCCGGGGTTAGCGCTGTTGTCAGCGAAACGCACTTCATAGTCCTGGTTGGCGCGCGCGTCGATGTTGAAGGTGTAGAATGCGACTTCATAGATCGGTGTGGTCTTGCCCAGGTAGAAGCGGACAGTCGTCGGAGCGCCGCCAATGCCGATTCGTCCTTCGGCGCCCCTGGCTCCCGCGTCGCCATCGGCGAACATTCGGCAGGTCGCGACCGACATGTCCGGCGATTGGAAGGTCACTTCCGGACGCGCCAGGAGATTTCGGGGATTGTTCGCCTCCAAGACCGAGGCGAAGTCGCGGAAGGCGTCGTCCGTGTTCGCCCAGGAACGGGTTGACAAGACCGGCGCCGAAAACAGCGTCGGTGCAATCAGGGCGATGATGAGAATTATCGTGCGTTTCATAGCGTGAAGTCCTGCGGTCCCTTGGGCTTTTTGTACAAGGTCGGAATTCTTCTAAGTATAATGCAAAAAACATGTTCTTCAAACGATGGAGAAGCCAATCTATCCAACTATCTTTGAAGACGAAGTAGAATCGCACAATCTGTTGATGGGAAAATTTGCTAAAGTCGCAAACCGAATTAAATTAAAACATTTTTTTGAATTGTCAGTTTAAAACTAATGTCGTTTGAAACAAGGCTGTTAATTGATAGATTGTCACATTGGAGTCGACCGATGAAGCAAGACGAGAAGCAAGATGTCAAGGAACGATTGTTGGTGTCCGGGTTGAAGATATTCGCGAGCAAGGGCTTCGAGGGGGCCACGGTTCGTGAGATATGCGACGATGCCCGCAGCAATATTGCCGGCATCAACTACTACTTTGGCGACAAGCGCGGGTTTTATGCCGCCGTCCGCGAGTATGCCCGTTCCATTCGTTCCTCCGTCATGGAAAAATGCTGGAAGGCATTGGAAACGGATCCATGGAAGGCGCTGGAACTCCATGTCGAAATCATGCTTGACTATACTTATGATGAAACGATGTTTGACATCAATTGGCTTTTCCTTCGGGAATTGATTGACGACAACGGCGACGAGTCCAGCTCCCATCCGCGCTCGCCGTCGGATGAGGAACGCCGGAAGACCTACGAGGGGCGGATGACCCGGCTTTTGTCGTCATTGCTGGGCGAGGACGCGGCGACTCCCGCCAACATCAGCCTGTTGCGATACACCTACCATAGCCTGTGCCGATTCCTGCCGATCCAATCGAAGATCGAGAAGCGTCAGCTGAAGGGGAAGGGCGTCTTTGACGTCAGGAAATCCTACGGCAAAGAGGAATTGGCGAGCTACATCGTCACCATTGTCAAGCGATCGGTCGAGGAGATCAGGGGGCGGCAATGAGCAGCGACGTATCAGGCAAGGAAGGGGACAAGCGCGCGAAATACACGACAGGCAGCATCGCGGGCACGATGTTCAAGACGGCTTTGACGATGCTGCCCGCCACGTTGGCGATGTCGGGCTACAACATGGCGGACACGTTTTTCGTGGGACGCCTTGGTGGCGAGGCTCCGTTGGCTGCGATGGGCTTTACGTTTCCCGTAATCATGCTGGTGAACAGTGTGTTCTTCGGTTTGGGGACCGGGATCATGGCGACATTGGCCCACGCATTGGGGCGTCAGGATAGCCGCCAATCGTTACGCCTAACTAGTTCCGGCGTGTACTTGCTCGCTTTGTGCTCGTTGGCATTGGCCATTGCAGGCAAGTTGTTTGCGCATTATTTGTATGAGGCGATGGGGGCGAGCGGCGAGACGCTTCGTCAGACTTGTCTTTATATGGACATTTGGTTTTTCGGATGCATCACGGCGGCCTTGGCGATGATCGGGAACAAGATGCTGATCACGGTAGGGATACCGCATTGGGCCAGTATCATGCAGGTTGTCGGGATGCTGATCAACGTGGTTCTCGATCCATTGATGATTTTCGGCATTGGTCCGTTTCCCAAGATGGGGATTCAAGGTGCGGCCTTGGCGACCGTCTTGTCCCAGGCTGTATGCGCGATATTCAATTGCCTCTTGCTTTGGAAGCACGGCTTCCTTTCCTTCGAGCGTTTTCCGTTGGCTGAGATGTTTGCCTGCTGGCGCGCGATTATCAGGTATGCGATCCCCTCGATGCTGGGCATGTTCTTGTTTCCGATCGGGCAGTTCATCACGACGAAGATTACCGCCGAGTTTGGCGATGCCGCGGTTGCCGGCGTTTCCGCCGGGAGCAAGCTTGATGCGGTCGCCTTTGTGTTTCCGATGTCGCTGGGCATTACGTTGATGCCGATGATGGCTCAGAACTACGGCGCCCGGCTGTATAGCCGAGTTCGTGAGGCTTTGCGCATATCAGTCAAGTTTTCATTTATCTATCTTTCGATAGTTGGCTTGCTGTTCATTTTGTTCGCGCCCCTCGTCGTTGGCTATTTTACGCCTGAGCCTGAAATTCAGGAGAAAATGACGCTGTACTTGCGGATAGCGCCATTGGGCTTTGGCTGCGTAGAGGCCATGCGTTTCGCCTGCTTTGCGATTACGGCTTGCGGTCATCCGAAGCTTGATTCGCTGATCAAGTTCATCCGCGTGCTTGTATTCCAGATACCCCTGGCACTTTTGGGATTATGGACGATGAGCTTGGCGGTACTGTTTTTCTCCAAGGTCTTGGCTGAAGCCCTGTCTTTTGCCGTCGCCATGTTTTTTGCGTTGCGAGTGGTGAAGAGCTTGCCTGAGGACGGCGAAGAGGTCGTTTGACGGATTGATGTCTTCGTCGCCGTTACTTTCGTCCCAGGATGATGTCGATCGCCTCGGCTGCGAGCTTGAGTCCGAAGATTGCCGGAAGGTAGGCGATCGTTCCCAATGGGCGGCGTTCCCCAGGCGCTTCAGGCTGGGTTTCTGAGGCGTTGCCGGCGGGCAATTCAGGCGAGAAGCAGACGGTCAACCCGCTTTGGATCCCTTCCTTGTTCAGCGCCTTCCGCATTAGCTTGGCAAGAGGACAGCCGTAGGTCTCGGAAATGTCCGCGACCTGAACCAGGTCATGCCTGGTCTTGTTGGCGGAACCCATGCTGGACAGGATCGGAATCCCGTTGCGAAGGCAATAGACGATCGCGGCGGTCTTGGGCTGGCGCTCGTCAATGGCGTCGATCACGCATGACCAGCGGGTTGACGACAACAGCTCGGAGACGCTATCGGTTTCCAGGCGAGTAGAGATGCCTTCGACGCGGCACGATGGGTTGATGTCACGAATCCGATCGGCCATCGCATCGACCTTGCTCTTGCCTAAGGTGGAATGCAGCGCATGAATCTGGCGATTCAGGTTCGAAGCCTTGATCGTATCGTAGTCGACCAAGGTCAAGTGCCCGACGCAGGATCGTGCCAGCGCCTCGGCGGTCCAGGATCCGACTCCTCCGATTCCCAGGATCAGGACGCTTGCCGATTGGAGACGCTTGATTCCTTCGTCTCCAACCAATAATTCCAGTCTTGATTCTATCGACTCCATCGTTGGGCGACCTCGCTTACTTGCCTTCCTCGTGCATCTTCTTGCGCTTGGCGATCACTTCTTCGGCGATGTTCTGCGGCACGGGTTCGTAGAATTCGAACTGCATGTTGAAGGCGGCGCGTCCCTGGGTCATGTTTCTCAGTTCGGAGGTGTATCCGAAAAGGTTTGCGAGCGGGCAGAGCGCCCTGACCACTTGCGCCTTCTCCGACACGGTGTCCAGCCCCAAGACACGTCCTCGCCTTGAACTCAGGTTGCCGGTGATCGCACCCGCGAATTCCGGGGGCGTGGTGATCGAGAGCCTCATCACGGGTTCGAGCAGCTGCGGCACCGCATTGAGGAATGCGGCCTTGAAGCCCATTGAGGCGCAGGTGCGGAAAGCCATTTCGGAGGAATCGACGTCGTGGTAGGAACCGTCGAGCAACGTGACCTTCAGGTCCACGACGGGGAAGCCCGCCTTTGGACCGGCAGACAAGGCTTCTTCCAATCCCTTCTCGATGGCGGGGATGTATTCCTTGGGGATGTTGCCCCCCTTGACTTCCTCCACGAATTCGTAGCCCTCGCCAGGCTTCTGGGGTTCCAGCTTGAAGATGATGTGGGCGTACTGACCATGGCCGCCAGTCTGCTTCCTGAAACGCTCCTCGTGCTCGACAACCTTCGTGCATGTCTCGCGATACGATACTTCGGGGGCGCCTGAATCAACTTCGACCTTGAACTCGCGCTTGATGCGATCGACAATGATGTCCAAGTGCAATTCGCCCATGCCCGAAATGACCGTGTCGTTGGTCTCGGGATCGACGCGGACCGTAAAGGTCGGATCCTCTTCCGCCAGCTTGATCAGCGCAGCCATCAGCTTGTCCCGGTCGGCACGGCTCCTTGGCGAAACCGCGACCGAAATCACAGGTTCGGGAAAGTCGATCGCCTCAAGGATGATTGGATCCTCCTCGGAACAAAGGGAGTCGCCGGTGGCCGTGTCGTTCAAGCCGACGACCGCGCCGATTTCGCCCGCATTCAGTCTCTCGACGATTTCCTGGCGATTGGCGTGCATCCTGAACAGGCGGCTCACGCGCTGTTGCTTGCCCTTGGTTGAATTGTAGATGTACGATCCGGATTCGATTGAACCCGAATAGACCCGTACGTAGATGAGCTTGCCGATGTTCTTGTCCGCAACGACCTTGAATGCCAGAGCGGTAAGCCTGGGGTCGTCGCTGTTTCGCTCTTGTTCCTTGCCGTCTGGCGTAATTCCGATCGTTGGAGGCGCATCGTTGGGGGAGGGGAGGTAATCGACGACGGCATCAAGCAGTCTCTGGATGCCCTTGTTGCGGAAGGCGGAACCGCAGAGTACCGGGCAGATCGATTGTGCCTGTGTCGCCTTGCGTACCGCATCGATGATCTCCTGAACTTCGATTGGCTCGTCCGCGCAATACTTGTCCAGGAGTTGCTCGTCAACTTCGGCGACGCTTTCGATCAGGTTTTTTCTCCATGGCGCGGCGTATTCCGCCAGTTCGGGGGTGAGTTCCCGGTCTTCGGGGTATGTTCCCTTGGGACTCTCGATATAGACGACATAGCTCATTTTTACCAAGTCGATGATTCCCTTGAAGTCGGGACCCTGGTCAACAGGAATCGCAAGGGGAACCGCATTGGCTCCCAAAATCCCGCGGATCTGGTCAACGACGCCGAAGAAATCCGCCCCGACGCGATCCATCTTGTTCACGAAGGCAATCCTGGGAACATGGTACTTCTCCGCCTGGTTCCATACGGTCTCGGATTGGGGTTCAACGCCGCCAACAGCGCAGAACAAGCCGATCGCGCCGTCCAAAATGCGAAGGGAACGCTCGACCTCGACCGTGAAGTCAACGTGCCCGGGAGTGTCGATGATGTTGATCATGTGGTCACGCCAGATGCAAGTCGTCGCCGCAGACGAGATGGTGATGCCTCGTTCCTGTTCCTGGACCATGAAGTCCATTGTCGCCTTCCCGTCATGGGTTTCGCCCATCTTGTGGCTGCGGCCCGTGTAGAACAGGACACGCTCCGTGCAAGTCGTCTTGCCGGCGTCAATGTGGGCCATGATCCCGATATTCCTGATTTTCTCCAATGTATGCTGTTGAGACATAATATCATTCCTGAAGTCTGAATCTACGATTTATAGCAAAAAAACGGCGTTCGACGCGTTTTTTGGGGTCAAAAAATCAAATCTTGGGCATAAGGTTGCTCCGCATTGAAACAGGATTGCAATGCGAAAACGGCTATGCTGACGGCATTGATCTTGCTGCCAGACCTGCCGCCAGGGCATTCGCGATTCCATGTTCGACTCCATCCATGATGCCTAGGCATCCTCGAAGTCGGGGAGCGACATGGATAACGCTTCCCGCATGGTCTTCTTTATCTCGCCCACACCCCTTGGCGTGTCCTTGGCTTTGGCACACAGCGATAGAAGCTGACAAGATCGATGCCAGCGTCTATCCCTCAGGGTTTTGGCAAATTCATAATATAGCTCTTCATACTCAAAACAGCAACCAATCAAGGCTTGAAAAGGCCTTTTAAATTCAGAGACGTCCCACATATCTATAAACCTAAAAAAAGCAGTTGACGCATGATTCCAGATGATGTTCATGGAATTTTTAGGAAAACCACGAATGGACACGAATAAACACCAATGATTTGGCAACGCTGCGAAACTGGTGCAGGCTACGATGAAAGGTTCATCCGGCATTGAACGCAACTATGTCGCGCCCCTTGCGGGCTGGTGCCCGCAACCCAAAATGAAGTTGCTTGCGGTGTGTCACGGCTCGCATAAACTGAGCCACCTAACCCCCAAAATGTGTCGATGCGCCTTTTATTTCTAGTTGATTGGTTGTCAAAGGGTTGGAAAGTTTATTCAGTTCACCATGCTGGTGAATTGAAGTGCGACAGTCTTTCGTAGCGCCTTTACAAGGCGCCCGACATGGGGGCATCCTGTCCCCGGGCTGAAGCCCGGGGGTAAGCATGGTCGGGCGCCTACGGCGCAAAGTCTTTGGCGTGGACTGCCCGTCCGCAATCCACGCGGGCGGGACACGGACGATAGTTCGAACGAATCCGAAGGGTTTTCATAATGCATTGCGCTGTAAGCGCTTAACGTTGCTTAACCCCAGGCTTTTAGCCTGGGGATGGCGAACCCACCCAAGTACAGTGCCTTGTAAAGGCACTACAATCATAAGGCGTCAACTGCTTTTTTTAGGATTATGGCATTGCTACCTTCATTTCTCCTCAGCGAAGCCAAATTCGCCCCTGCCGTCCAGAATGTTCCAAACTTCCTCCGCCGTCAGAAGTTTGGAAATGCCAGGCGCGGCTGTTTAACGACAGGCATAGCTCACTCTGGGATGCGCGTCTTTTGCTCTTCTTCAGCCTTTTTCCGCTACTCCTGAATATGGGCTTGTATCTTTGTCCTCTCCGCCGCCTCCTGCAATTTCTTTTTCATCCGCTCAGATGGTTCACGTGGAGGATAGTCTTTGAGCAACTGCTGTTCACGTAATCCTTGTGCAATAGATGATAAAGATTTAGGAATATCATTAGGATCTATGGTTAAGTCACTTGAGATATAGATATAGCTTGAGTCATTGTTGACGATGACAGTCTTTGGCGGCTTGCCGTTTTCCAAGTCAACGTCCTTCCATGAATTGTCGGCATTCAGGCCTCGCCAGGAGCATGTCCCGTCCTGCCGTATAAATTGGACTATCCAGTCTAAAGTATTGTCAGCCTCTCGCTTTTCGCCGTCTAGATAAATCTCCTTTCCTTTTGACTTGACGCCAAACAGCGGCGCTATGCCGTCGTTTGGATGGACTGAGAAGAAAGGAATGCTCTTCTGTTCATGTGGCACATTGCCAGGAACACACCGTGCCCAGCCGAAAAAAGGAGGATTCTCCGCGACCAGCCAGCTTTTTGATGTCCCATTTTCTGAAAACAGCGGGACATGGAGCAACAGTTCCTCGCCTGACAACGCATACCAGAGATGGAGCTTATCCTGACTTAGCCAGTTTACAGCGGATTCCATGGAACTCATGAAATAGAGATATTCGTGCCTATCATCTTGTGGAAGTTCACTGACGGTTGCGCCCCATTCTTTTTGCTCGTCAAAATTTGTCTTGGGAATGGAATAAAAAGAATCTTCAGTGTATTCCCAATATAAATAAAATATAGTCCGCCCCATGGCATCGAGTTGAACATTTGGAAATATCCATGAAGAAACAGACTGGCTTACTGTCCAGACCAATGGATAATATACTGGATTTACACTTCTTCGGTATATTTTGCAAATGCATCCCGGAAGATAGCGCTTGATGAATTTGCCTGACGGCATGTCAAGCACGTACAGAGAAACCGCCTCCTTGGGCTTGGTGCTTCCTTTGGAATAATGCATATAGCCATTGTCAATGACTACCTTTTCCATGGCAGGCATGGCATGAGAACATACAGAGAAGAAAATTAAGTTGATTATTATTAGTTTTAGATTTGTTATGCATTTTAACATAATGTCCCCCTATTGCAAATTGACAATATCACAATTGCCACAAGGCTCTCCTTGCCGCATTTCCGGTTTCTTTTGGCCGCCTTTCCCCCGTCTTGCTGGTCGCGTATGCGCATAAGCTCCTTTCAAGGCAGGGGAAAAACAGCTCAAAACAATTCCGGAACTGTTGCCTTAATTTTTGAACAACTCCTAAATTCGGTCGCTTGACTGTATTTTATATGCGGTTTCTGGCATTTGCAATGCACTTTTTCCCAAAATCACAAGAAATCATTTTCCCATGGCGTTTTTAGGGGAACCACGAATGGACACGAATAAACACCAATGATTTTTTTTGATATCGAAGCCGCTGACATCGTTTGCGCACGGAGATGGTGACCTGGGGGATGCTTGGCCAACCTCTCTGGGAGTGGGGAAAACATGTACGAGCACCCGGGGTGCCCGTGCTTGCGATGCCGCTCTGGATAATGGTCTATTTGGCGGCTTGTTCGATTTCTTCTTGGGTACGGGCACGGTTCCAGATCTTGAGGTTGTCGAAGGTGCCATGGAATGGGAATCTTCGCGATGGCGAATGGACGCCGAGCGTTCCCTTGAATGCGTCGAGCTTGGGTGGATCGTAGTCGTCGTTTCTGGCGATGACGGGTTTGCCATCGACGTATAGGATTCTTGAGTTTGGCTTCCATGCCAGCGCAATATGGTGCCATTGATTGAGCTTGAGCGGGTTTTGGGTTGATCCGACCCAGACTTTGTTTCCTCCGCATCGAACCGACATTGCTTCGTTTATGTAGTAGATTGCGATTTCGTCAAAGCCGTCGGGGAGTCCGTTTCCGTCTGTTTCCATCAAGTAGAAAAGACATGCGTAGGCAGGAGTGTTGTTCTTGTTTCGCTCTGGGAAGGCATGTGGCTTGACCCAGAATTCAATGGTCCCCTCAGTTGGCTTGGACCCCAGGATGTCGTTTCCTTGAGGGAGTATGACGTACTTGCCATGTCCTGTTTGGATTCCGTTGCCTGACTTTCCCGGGACGATCGTGGCATTGGCGTTGAATGCCGTGAGGTTGTTCCCGGCGTGGTCGAAGAAGAAGGGGAGGTCGTCGTCGAACGTATAATGGATCCTGAGTCCCGGTTCGGGTTTGGGATTTGGAGTCGCGAATGCAGCGACAGGCGCATTGGAGGCATCTTTGGGCAAAATCATTTCTTTGAGTGCCTTGTCGACTTCTTCGGGGCTAACTCCTTGGCGCCTGCGCGGTCGATTTTTGATGACTGGTTCGTGTCCGAGTTCGTTGACGACTTGCTCGAGGCAATCCGAGAGATCGTTTCTGGCCTTGAGGAGTGCGTTGAAGTCGGGATTGTAGTCTTTGAAGCTGACGAGGACATTGGGATCGACCTCGAGCAGCTTTTCGATTTGTTTGAGGAGTTTTGAATTTTTAGCCTTGAGTTCCGGGATTGCTGCTTCGAGCATGCAGAAGAGTTCATAGTCCTCCATTCCGTCCCGCAGGCATTCCCAGCGTATTGAATCGACGGGTTTTCCGTCGTTTCCAGGATAGATTACCGACCCGTCTCCGTTTGCGCCGGGGAATGTCGCCGATGATCTCCATGGATCGACGCTCCAGTGAGTCACGCTCCAATAGAGCATGCCGTCGATATCGTGTTTCCATGACATCCAGGGCCAGACTCTGCAATCGAGGGCAGGGTAGTCTATCCAGATATTCGGGTATGGGTGTCTTGTGCTGAATGCGACGTACCACCAGACTTCTCGGTTCTTTTGTTGCTCGAGGCCTGATAGTTCGGGCTTGTATGAGTAGAGTTCAGGGCACCAGATATCCACGAAGGGGAGTTCGGGCGGGAAGCTTCTCGCGGTCATCATGTTCTTGAGTTTGCCTGGTCTTGCCCGCTTGACCGCGGAGAGTTTTTCGTTGACGATTCCGAATGCAGAGGGTTCCGGTTCGTCATAGAGGTAGGTATAGAAATACTGGAGCCATCCTTTTGGCTCCAGGTGTTTTTGGAATTCGCTTGACCAAAGTCCCAAGGGGGACTTGAGTTGAGCAATATGCGATGTGATTCCGAGGTCGAGCGCCTTTTGGAATTCCCTGTCGAATTCCTCCCAGTCGAATTTCGGCTGTATGTCCGGCATTTCCCATGCTTCGAGCGTCCATGTCGGCCAAGCGGAGAGCCATTTTCCTGACATTGTTGCGTATCTGGTATCTTCATTGAAGATTTCGATTGGTTGTTTTCCTTGTCTGTGCAGTATGGTTGTCACGGTCGCCTTGCTTGTGTTGGTGACTGTGATTTTCATGCTTTCGAAAGGTTCATTTGGAAGCTGTTGCTTGTTGATGACGAATGTATTGAGTTGATTTGGCTTGACTTGCAAGGCTTGTGTGGCGAGGTTGCCTTTTTGGGTGAAAGCGAAGCTGAGGTCAAGGGTCGCCTGGGTTGGTGATTTGACCTTGATCGTCAGCTGTGAAACGTCTTTCCAGTCCATCAGCGCCGGCGAGACGAGGGTCGGAGGATTGACGCAGGTATATGGTGTGATCCTGTGCTCGAGGAGGTTTTTGAGGTAGTCGGCGCGGTTTTGCGGTATCCGCCATCTTGGGTTCATTCCAAATGCCGTTATGATGCTTGATTTTTGCGGGATCGTGAAGTTCCGGACCCTGATTTCAAGCGGGATGTTGGTGACGTCGGAATTCATTGCGGCGACTTGGATCGTTCCCTTGTAGATTCCTGGTTTTGCGCCCGTTGGGACTCGTACGTCAATCCAGAGTGTTTCGAAGGAGTTGGGCATGATGTCGAAGGGAGTTGCTTCGATCAAGGCGTCCGGCCATAGTCCGACGTGTTCGACCTTGTAGGTCGGCTTGGTGGTCATCACGTGTCCGACTCGTCTGATTCTGAGCACGCTTGGATCGAGGACATCGTTCCCTGAGGTTAGTTTTCCGACGAGTTTTGCTTCGGTTGCGAGCAGGATTGAATCTTTTGCGAACAGGGCGACTTGTGCGGCGTCCATTTCGTTTCTTCCCGCATCGAGCTTGATCGTTCCTCCGACTTTTCCCGTGAATGGTTTATGAAGGAGTAACTTTTGGAGCGATGATTCGATTCCGTACGTGATTTTGTCTTTTGAGTTATTTTGTGCGAATTCGGCATGAATTTTAAGTTGCCTGGCTTTGGCCAGCAATTGGTTTGCATTGTTTTTGAGCGCGTCGTGGTTTTCATTTGGGATCATATCCAGGACTTTGATGAATTGCCTGCATTCGTCGATAGTTTCCCGAGCGTCATCATGCATGGCATCTTTGAGCAGTTCATTGATTTCGGCGATAACAGTCGCCAGCGGGCTTGCTTCGGTTGTCCTGATTGCCCTGAGGATGGTTGTGTTGCCTGATTTTGCTTCCAGCACGTTTTGGGTTGCCGCGATTGGATCGACAGGGAAGGTTGTGTTGTTTTTGTAGGGCTTTCCGTTAAGCAGGAGTTCAAGTTGATTGGCGTTGTCATTCCATTTCAAGTTGGCGATGCCTGTTTGCTTTGCGGGGAAGTCCCAATTGATTTCCGTTGGGAATGGGTGGTTGGCGAAGATGATCGAGCCGAATTTTTCCGGTTCGTGGAAGCCTGTCTGTGTTGGCGACCAGCAAGAGAGTTCTGGCGAAGGCTTCCTTAATCTGCAGATATTGAATTTCCAGGCCGCATTGGGCTTTGGTTGTCCTCCAAGTCCTTGGAATGGGATTTTGACGACGATGGTCCAGCTGTCTTCGCCCCGTGTAGCATTGACCTCGCATTTCAGGTTCCATCGCGAGTCCTTCTCAAGTTCATCGTATTGCGTTCCGAGTGGATTGAAGCTGAAGTGGGCGTAGGTTTTCCAGGAATCCGGCTGGATGAAGATCTCGACGCAGTCCTCGGTCCAGACCAAGGCGTCGTGTCCGATGAGCTTTGCCTGAAGTTTGTTCATCAGCGGCTCTTGGCATACGACCTTGACGATCAGGTGCTGGTCAGTTCTGCCGAGCCATGCTTCTGTCTTGGCTTTTGGAAGCAGCATCGGGTCGATTCCGGAGAGTTGACCGAGGCTGACCATTGGTGAGTCCGATGCGCTTTGCAGCGGCAAGGTGGCCAAAGGAAGTGCGCAAAATGCGGAGACGTGGCAAGCGAGGGTAAGGAAAAGAAGCTTTTTCATGATCGTTCCCAAGGTTGAATATGGATTTGATTGAAGATTTGGTCATGTACTAATTTCGTTTGCCAAGTTGATATTTCAATACAAAACGAAGTTGATTATTGCTTGAAAGTTAGTATTTGAACATGCTTAAAAAAGGTATATATTTATAAGTTTTTCAATTTTTTAGTGAGAGAAACTGAACCAAGGATGTTCGATGTCTGAAGATAATCAGGAAAACAAGATTCAAAGCATCTATGACTTGCGTTGTCGGCACAGTGGTTTGTTTGGCGTCAGCGCGATTGCTCGTCACCATCAATTGAACTTGGACATGGTGCAATTGTTGCACGATCACGCTGTTGGCGTGGACGAATTGTCGATTCGCGAGATGCGTGGCATAGCCGAGTCGCACGGCTTGAAGTCGAAGGAAGTCAAGATCAAGTGGTCCAAGCTTCCTTCTTACGCGGCCGTATTCCCGTGCATCTTGGAGAAGCGTGACGGCCATTATGCTATTTTGTGCGCGTTGCGTCGGACGACGCCTGGGGAAACCCAAGCGGCTTGTGGGGCTTCGGAATCATGTGCCGAAGGCTGCGGGACTGAAACGCCTGCCGAGGATGGGAACGAGGAGCAGGCTGAGGAATCGAAGGCTGCTGAAGCTGGCAAGGGCAAGACGTCAGACGGGAAATTGACATACGATTTGGTATTGGTTGATCCAGTGTACCAGCGCGACCACCCCGGCGAGCAATTCAATTTTATAAACGAGCCGGAGTACAAGGAGTTGTACACGGGCCGCGCGTTGTTGCTGAAGCGCGTTTATTCGCTGGGCGACGAGGACCAGCCCTTTGGCTTGCGTTGGTTCATACCCGAATTTTTGAAGCTGAAGGGTGTGTTTTTCCAGATTGCGCTGGCGGTTTTGCTGTTGACGCTAATTGCGTTGGCGACTCCGCTGTTCTTCCAGAACGTCGTGGACAAGGTGTTGGTTCACGAGAGCTTTTCGACATTGAACGTCCTGGGCGCCGGAATCGTTGTCGCGATCTTGTTCAATGCGATATTGGACTACCTGCGTGGCCATTTGCTGCTGTTTGCGACGAACAAGATTGACATTTCGACGGCGGTGAAGACCTTCGCCCATATGATTCGCTTGCCGATTGACTTTTTCGAGCAGGTGCCTTCTGGAGTCTTGTTGAAACATATGCAGCAGACCGAGAAGATCCGTGGCTTCTTGAGCGGGAATTTGTTCTTCACGATATTGGATATGTTCTCGCTGCTGATTTTCATTCCGTTTTTGCTGTTGTACAGCGTTAAATTGACGTGTGTTGTGCTGTGTTTTACGTTGTTGATGGCATTTGTCATCGCGTTGTTGATCAAGCCGTTTCAGCGTCGCTTGAATGCCTTGTACCAGGCTGAGGGTCAGCGTCAGAGTCGTTTGGTTGAGGCGATTCACGGGATACGGACCGTCAAGTCATTGGCCTTGGAACCCTTGGAGGAGAAGGGGTGGGGGAATCGGAGCGCCGCTGCGATCAAGGCATATTTTTCTGTTGGCCGAATCTCTTTGACTGCTCGCAGCTTGAGCCAGGCCTTGGAGATGTTGATGACGATTTCGATTATCTGGCTGGGCGCCTTGATGGTCTTCAAGGGATCGTTGTCGATAGGAGCTTTGATTGCGTTCCAGATGTTGGCTGGCCGTGTGACTGGCCCTTTGGTCAAGATGGTTGGCTTGATTCACGAGTACCAGCAAATTGCCTTGTCGGTACGCATGTTGGGCGCTGTCATGAATACGCCGGTCGAACCCAACATGGGTCGTGTCCGTCAGCCCTTGAAGGGTAAGATCACGTTTGAGAACGTGTCGTTCAGGTATCGTCCGGAGCTGCCGTTGGTGATCAAGGATTTCAACTTGGAGATGCCTGCCGGCGGGACATTGGGCATTGTTGGGCGATCGGGTTCGGGGAAGACCACGTTGACGAAGTTGTTGCAGGGGCTGTATCCCCCGTTTTCCGGCTTGGTGAAGATCGATGGGGTTGACATACGCGAGTACGAGAAATCACATTTGCGATCACGCATAGGTGTCGTCTTGCAGGAAAACTACTTCTTCAGCGGCACGGTGCGTGAAAATATCAGCTTGACGAAACCGTCCGCTACCAGCGAGGAGATCATATATGCGTCGTCGCTGGCAGGGGCGCATGAGTTCGTGGAGAAATTGCCGCAGGGATACGATACATTCCTGGAGGAGAATGCCTCAAACCTGTCGGGAGGGCAGAAGCAACGGCTGGCGATTGCCCGTGCCTTGCTCACCAATCCGTCAATCCTGATCTTTGACGAGGCAACGAGTTCGCTGGATCCGGAAAGCGAGGCCGTGATTCAGAAGAATCTTGCGGCGATTACCCGCGGTCGCACGGTTATCGTGGTCTCTCACCGCTTGAGCATGGTCGTTGGCGCCCAGCGGATCCTGGTCTTGGACGAGGGACAGCGGGTTGCATTTGGAACTCACAACGAGTTGGTAAGCACTCCCGGGATTTACCGTCAATTCTGGCAACAGCAGATGGGAGGTGGCAGCAATGGGTAAGAAGGCAATCAAAAAGATACGCCCGGCCAAAGACGCAATTGAATTTTTGCCGGATGCGATGGAGATCCAGCAAGAGCGTCTGCCCTGGTATTGCAGGATTGGCATCTTGTGGATTTTCGTGATTGTCGCGTCCGTTCTCGTGTGGGCTTGCCTGGGCGAGGTGGACGTGATTGTGCGAGCGGATGGGAAGATCGTCTCGGATCGGGGCGACATTGTGATGAAGCCGCTTGGATCCGCAGTGATTAAGAGCATCGAGGTCAAGGAGGGCGACATTGTCGAGGCCGGGCAACCGTTGATCTTGTTCGATCCGGCGTTGAATCAGGCTGAGGTGGATCGATTGAATCGTGAGATCGTTGCCTTGCAGGCTCAATTCGACCGTTACGAGAGCGAGTTCCGCAACCGCCCGTATTTGCCCGCCGATCCGAAGGAGCAAAATGCGGTTTGGCAGATGACGATCTACAAGCAGCGTCAGAGGTACTACGAGGAGAAGATGCGGTACTTCGAGACGAACCGGAACCGTTTGAAGTCGGCGCGCAGTTCCACGGAAGCGAGCCATAAGAAGTATTTGGAGATATTGGAGAACATGAGCAAGATCGAGTCGATGTACGTTGAGTTGCAGAAGACGAATGTCGTTGCCCACAAGGAGGTATTGGAGGTGGCGATGTCTCGCATGGAGTGCGAGGTCGAGGTGGATCGTCTGCGGAATCAGCTTGTCGATTACGAGCTTCAGCTTTTGTCTTTGGAATCGGACAAGAATTCCTTCGTCGAGGAGTGGTGGAATTCGTTGTCTGAGCGCATGGTTTCATTGTCCCGGGAATTGGACGGCAATCGGAAGATGCTGTCGAAGGCCGAGAGTTTGGTGTCGTACGTAAGCCTATGCTCGCCATGCCGTGCGATTGTTCATGACATCGCTTCGTTCCCCGTTGGTTCTGCCGTAGGCGAGGCTGAGGCGGTGATCACGTTGGTGCCTTTGGATGGTGTCTTGGAGATTGAGGCCGAGGTTCGCCCCCAGGATGTCAGCCGAGTCCAATGTGGAAGCGAGGCACGGATCAAGGTTAGCGCGTATCCGTTCCAGAAGCACGGGACACTGGATGGGCATGTTCGATTGCTGTCCGGAAATACGTTTGTGCGTTCCGGAGGGCAGCGGGAATCGATCCCGGGCATGCCGCAGACGAGCTATTATCGCGCACATGTGACGATAAGCGGCGAACTTCGGAATGTTGACCAGGACTACGTCTTGCTGCCGGGCATGGAAGCCCAGGTGGAGATCAAGTCGGGCCGGCGGCGCATCATCGAGTACTTGATCTATCCCTTGATCAAAGGCTTTGACGAAGCGTTTAAAGAACCTTAGGAGTCGTTCTTTGATTGAATAATCTGCCAATAGCCGTTTTTCCTGGCTCCGATTCGTTCAATGAGTCCTTTCGCCTTCAAGAGTAAAATATGTTTTCGAATCATGCGATCTGATATGCTGAGAAGCTCAGACAACTCAGAGTTGGTTGCATTGGCATTTTGATTGATTGCCGAATAAACTTGCCACGCCGTTTCTGGAATTTCCGGGTAGATATCCTTGAGTTTATTAGGAACTTTATTAGGAGCTTTATTAGGAACCGATTTAGTAGGTTTATCCTGATGTTCCTCGAGTGTTTTCAATATTTCTCCAAGCATGAAATCAATGAACCTAAAAAAAGCAGTTGACGGCATGACACCCATCAATCGGCTAAAAGAGCTATAGGTAGCTCGTACTTCCCAGTCAGATGGGTCGGACAGGTCGGACAGGTCGGACAGGTCGGACAGGTCGGACAGGTCGGACAGGTCGGACAGGTCGGACAGGTCGGACCATGGGACTCATGGGGCTGGGACTATGGGACTTTGCCACTGGTTTTTGTGGAGTTTTAGGCTCTGTGATGGTGAGCTGGTTTTCCTCGAAAACCCAACGCTGAACAAACGCAAAAATTCATCGGTTTCGTACTCAAAATGCATGTGACATGCCTTTTGGGGCTGGGCTGGTGTCCGCAACCCTAAATGAAGTTTCATGTCATGACATGAAAACCACTTTTTTCAATGTATTTCACCGATACTGCCTTTTTTAGGATAATATACAACGAAAAATCCACCTTCTCAAAGCTGCCATCTGTTTTTATTGATTGTTTGTGCAAGACGATACGCGAAGTTGGCTTATCGCGTGAGATTGTGCTTGTTGCAGTAGGTGTTGATCGTGAAGAGGTTCCACAATCTCGGCCATGCGAGTTGTCCCGCTTGGTGTAGCTTTGCGATACGGGAAAGTTCGGTTGGATTGAAGAGCGCACCGTCCTTTTGATTGAGGAAATCCTTGATCGGGGTTTTGAAGGAGGTGGCGAAGAACTGCTCCATGGGGATGGTGAAGCCGCGCTTGGGCCTGTTGACGCATTCCTGAAGCGGGAGCGTCTTGGCCGCCTTGACCAGTATCGGCTTCGGGGTGTCCGGTGAAATCTTGAGGGAGCTGGGCAGCTTGAGGAGTTTTTCGACAAGGATGTGGTCGATGAGTGGCGCCCTGATCTCGATTCCGTTGGCGGCGCTCATTTGATCGGCGTCCTTGAGCAAGGTCGATCTCATGTAGGTAGTCAATTCCAAGGCCGAAATTTGGTTGATCAGGTCGTTGTCATTTGCCTTGAGGCATGAATCGCCGAATGCAATATCCATCCATTGGTCCTGGTATTGCTCATCCAGCAGGCTTTGCATGGTCAGGGGAGACCAGAGCTGCCTGGTCAGGAAGTAGGGATTGCCCTTGTATCCGAAAGCGCAGAAGGCCTTTCTCTTGGTTTCGGAGGTCGCCTTGTTGGCGAGCTTTGCGCCAAGCGCTTTGGGCAGGAGCTTGATAAAGGCCATTCTCCGGATCATCTTCCTGTGGATTTCGAATTGATTGTATCCCGCGAAGAGTTCGTCGCCCCCAATTCCTGTCAGTGCGACATGGAGTCCGGTTTCCCGTGCGAGCTTGGTTGCGTACCATGTGTTGAGTCCGTCGTAGGAGGGGCTGTCGTAGGAATCCAGTGCCTTCTCGATGTGTTTCCTGAATGTTCTTTGTTCGAGGAGCAGTTCCTTGTGGCATGTTTTGTGGATTTGGGCGACATGCTTGGCGAAGGCCCGTTCATCCTCGCAGGCATCGAATGCGAGGGTGAAGGTATTCGGCGTGATGTCTGACCTGACTTGCCTTTGTATCGCGACGATTGCCGAGCTGTCGATTCCCCCTGAAAGAAGCGTCCCCAGTGTTGCATCTGCGGCGAGGTTGAGTTTCACGGCAGTTTTGATTTCTTCGATCGCGTCCTCGAGGAGTTCGTTTAGGTTGTTGGTTTCCGTTTCAAGGTTGGGCTTCCAGAATTGCGTTGTTGAAGACTGTCCCTTTTGCCACCTGAGCACGTGTCCTGGTTGGAGACTCCGGACATTTTGCACGAGTGTGAAGGGTTCTTGCATGGAACCGAAGGCGAGGCACGACCTAAGTCCATCCAGGTCGATTGTCCTTGGGATTCCCGTGTTGATCAGCGCCCTGGTCTCGGATGCGAACCGGAGTTCGTCGTTCCGTTCGTAAATGTACAGTTGCTTGATTCCGATTGGATCTCTTGCGAGTACGACTTGCTGGGGATTGTGGAGCCAGATGGCGATGGCGAACGGTCCCCTGAATTGGCTGAAGGCATCGTCGCCCCAGGTTTCGTATGCCTTGAGGGCGACTTCGGCTTCGGATTTTGTTTTGAACTTGACTCCTTTCGACTCGAGTGATTTCCTTAGCGCCTTGTAGTTAAGGATCGTGCCATCGATTGCGATTGCGTTTTTGGAATTGTCGTCAACGATTGGCTGTGGCGTATTGTCGTCCTTGAAGAGAGTATGTTTGGCGTGTCCGAACGCCGTTGTTTTGTTGAGTTTGGTTGCCTTGACTCCGTTCGGCCCCCTATGGTTGAGCGCCTGTAGTGCCAGGTCGAGAAGCTTGTCGATGTCCCCGTGCTGATTCGTGGATGCAATTCCTGCGATAGCTGACATATGTGTGGTCACTCCGTATGGTTGTTGGCGGCAAGGTTTGCCGCTGTGGTTGTTGGAATCCAGGTTTCCCAACCCCATAGTGTCCTGAGACCTCTCAAGGTCGCGGTGACGACGTCGTTTCTTCTGACGAGCAGGGGATTTGTTCCGGAAGCCAGCTTGTCGATGACGTGGAAGAAGTATCCGTCGCCGAAGAACGGGAATTCTTCGTTTCCCGATGTTCGTTTGAAGAGTTGCATTGGATCCGAGCATCCATCGAGGACATTGAGGAGGATGTTTTTCTCCAGTTTATTGAGTCCCGTGAACGAATCCGGATGGTGCTGTGCGAGTCTTTCCGCGGCTTTCTTGAAGTAGGGGAATACTGGATCGTGCGGCGCGTTTTCAAGGTTCTCAATCGAGTTTCCCGCAAGGATTTTCCAGTTGTTTTTTGCGTTGACCGTGATTGCTTCGCTTGGGACGTGTGATTTTTGGTTGTAGAGTGCTTTGATGGTGTCGGTGTCGAGTTCTCCGAATCCTGAGATTTTTGGGTATCCAGGCAAGGATTCCGGGCATGGGACCAGGCCGATTTGGTGGTCTTCGAATTGCGGGATGTTGGCGAGGATGAAGAAAAGGATCATTTGGTCGTAGAGGCAATTGTCAAACCAAAGCATGACTTGCTCGTGGTTGTTGAGCGCTTCGACGATAGCCTCGTCCTGGGAACGCAGTCTCTTTTCGACGCCTTTTTCGGTGTAGCCTTGTTTTGCGATGACTGAGGCCCTTGCCTGGTACCATTGGTCAGTGAACGGCGGAAGGGGCAAAGGACCTTCATGGAGGAGCTCGCTATAGACGAGATGGGTTCCCTCGATGACTTGAGAAGCGAGGTTGGCGGCGTGGTCGCCGGAATGAATGTGAAGAACCATGGCAGGAAAGTTGGGCTTTAAATACGGTTGCGGTGGTAAAATCCCTTGGTTGGATTAAATTATTTTTTTCTTAAGAAATTACCATAGTCTTTCTTCAGGCATCTGGCAACTTTTTATAGGATGAGGTTTTAAATGTTTTTTCCGTTGTTTTTGAGCAGTGACGTTGCGGAGATATCTCAAATCAGTCTTGTCGGGAATTTGGCGATTGTGATGTTGGCTGCCGGGATAGTCGCTGCGTTGTTTCACTGGCGTGGCTGGCCCAAGGTGATCGGATACATTTGCGCAGGTGCGTTGCTGACCAAGCTGAACGAGGCCATGCCCTGGATCACTGAGACTTTGCATCTCGACCGTGAGTTCAGGCTGTTTGACCAAAGCAGCATTGACGTCCTTTCCAGCATCGGAATCATCTTTTTGATGTTCAC
>JAGVUR010000056.1 GCA_019136135.1 Verrucomicrobiota bacterium | reverse complement strand
ACATCGCTCTAAGAAGTGGAAAGACGTTGTAAAGGCTTTCTGCCTCAATGCCGATTTCGCGCAGATTGCCTCCATGGTGCTTGATGCAGCAGACAAGGATTTCACGCGGGAAAGGCTTTCACAGGATGCATCCTACTTGAAAGCCGTTGAGCTGCTTGTAGAAATGGGTGTAGGTGCTCAGAACAACAACTTTGTGGAGCACATGCGTGAAGTCGGCATAGAGCTTTCCGAACAACCGTCCGTCCAGGAACTCAACTACAAACTCGGACAGGCGATTGATGACGCTGGCTGGAGACAGGATAGCCTGAAGACCGAATTGGGGGAATTCGCAAAATACGCTCTTCTGTCCACTGTATCCCAAGTTGCCAAGGATGTGGTGGCGCAGGACATCCCTGGTTTGATTCAACGTCCTCCCGCCGAGATATTCCGCAGTTTTGGGAAGCAGGTCAATATTGCAGCCATGAACCAGAATTTCATGGCGAAGGTGATGTCCGGGGCGATGAACGCATATCTTGCCAACATTATCCCGAACCTTACAGGAAGCACACCACGTGTCATGTCCACCCATGCACTTGCCGCGTCATACAAGGCACTGGAAGAGCATTGCAGAGAGACTGCTGTCGTGGTTCTGCAATATTCAAAGGACTGGATGGGCAAACATGGACACGTGCTCAAGGACATCAGCGGCAACAAGATTAGGAACAACGCCATCTTCATGGTGGACAAAATGATGAGGGCATTGAAATATGGCAAGGACTGACCGAGTGAATGAAGCCACGATTGTCTGCAATGCCCCGGATTATCAGGCTGAAGGGGCACGGCATCTGAATCTTCTTGGAAAAGAGAAGATGAATATCCGCCCGCAGGTCAATCTGTATCGCCAGTTTTTCTCAAATCCAAGCGACAGGATAATCGACTTCATTGAAATTGCGACATTCGTATATGTTGCCGACCAGTGTGTTGTCCGTTGTCAGGATCGAGTTGACCCAGAAGGTTATTTGTGGCATCGACGAATGAATATGGTCATTGCCGTTCGCGACCTTGATTTCTGGAGTTCCCCGCAGACTGTTCAAGTTCTGGAGGAACTGCTGCGCTTCCTGTCCGATGACTGCTTCAAGTTCACGTTCATCAAATCAAAGCTGGAGGACGAGAGGCAGCAGTACCTTATCTTTGATGACAATATGTGCGCTCCACGGAAAATCGAACGAGTGATGCTCTTCTCTGGTGGATTGGATTCGTTGGGCGGGGCTGTCCAGTCATTGCTTGAAGACAAGGTTCAAACTGTTCTGGTCAGGCATAAATCCTCGAGCAAGCACAAGGAAAGGTACGAGTTCCTTGAGAAGGAACTGAAACGGCGTAGCGAAGACAGAGGACTCTTTTTCCCCGTCAAAACAGGCAAGGACAAGGAGCTTTCCCATGAGTACACCCAGCGGTGCCGTTCTCTCCTATACTTTGCGCTCGGCGCGACGATTTCACACCTTCTTGGTCTCAGCGAGGTTCTTTTCTTTGAGAATGGACCTGTCAGCATCAACCTCCCCATGAACCCCCAGGTCATAGGTGGAAAGGCGACAAGAACCACCCATCCAAAGACCCTTTTCTACTTCCAGAAGTTGTTCAGGCTCATATCAGGGAACGATTCTTTCAGTGTGCGCAATCCCTTCATCAACAAGACCAAGTCCGACATTGTCAGATATATCATAGAGCGGGGATGCGGGGACCTCATCGTGAAAAGCATGAGTTGCGCCCACTCTTGGCAGCAGACCAAGTTGCAGACACATTGCGGAGTCTGCTCACAATGCATCGACAGGCGTGTGGCCATTATTGCCGCCGATGCCGAAGAGTACGACAATGTTGAGGACTACGCCATTGACTTCTTCAACGAACCAGTTGACAAGAAGACGGATGTGTTCGAGATGACGAACAAGAATCTGCTGACATCCTATTTTCTGCGTGGAAAGCAGATTTCAGAGGATTTGCGCAAGTATGAGGATTTTGAGATAGAGTTCCCAGCCATCTTTGAGGCTCTCCCGTACATGGGTAAAGATGAAACTGACGCGGCTTTGGATATCCATCGGCTTTATCTGCGTCTTGCCCAGGATATCTGCAAGGTGGAGGACAAGGCCACGAGGCCAGATTTCATCCGCAAGGCCATCAGCCTCAAGGAGCATTCAGACAACACCCTCACCAATATTCTCATTCGAGGCGGCACCGAAGAGGTCGTCACCGTCGTCTCGAAGGTCGAGGAGGAGTTGCCTGACAACGTGTTCCGCAATGAAGGCGGGGCTTGGCGAATTCGCTACAAGGGTGGTCCTTTGCAGATTGTCTTGCCCTCCAAAGGATGCGTCTTTCTTGCCAAATTGCTGGAACAGCCAAATCATCGTTTTGATATAGAGGAACTTGACCCGCCTCCGCCAGTTGATAAAGACGACCCGCGTATATCAGAAGTGATACGTGATTACAAGGAAAAGAAGTTATCAAAAATACCAGCCTTAGATGAAAGGGCAAAGGTTGAAATACGCGCCTATCGCAGAGAGCAATTGGCTCGCCTCGAAGAGGCAAAGGCTAACTTCGATAAGGCTGAAGAGGATGCGGCGCAGGAGGAATTGGATGCTATCACAGATTATGTCAATGGAAGTCTCCAGTTGAATGGGAAACCACGTAATCTTGACAATTCGCAACGTCGCTCCTCCCAGGCATTCGCACGAGATGTGCGAACAGTGATAAAGGGAATCAAAGCATTCAATCCCGCATTGGCCAAACATCTGGAGGACAGTCTGGAACTGGGCGAGCATCCAATATATGCGCCAAGCGAGAATATGACGTGGCTTGTCGTTTTCAACTGACGACATAACGCGTCATCACAACTAAAGCTTTGGCCTCGGCTGACATGTTCAGCCGGGGCTTTTTTTGTTTCCTCATCATAAAAAATCACATTTTTTCTTTGACGACACGATATGTCGTCAAGACCTACATCGCCTGTCGTGCAGAACCGCTTGGCAGAAGATTGCATCTGTAACTCAGCCAAGGCGATTCAAGGCGGGGTGCAGTCTCCTGTCGAGAGGAGAACTGCACCATGGCAGAATATCTCATCGACCGCGCCGCCAAGCTGGCGGCGTCCTCCACCGACCAGAAACCCCAAGCAGCCCCGTCGCAGACGCGCGGCCCTCTGGTCTATCTCACCGAACACTACAACTGCTACGACAGGGAGAGCACGAGGCTCTGCCGTCACCTCGCCAACAGGCTCGTCAAGGAGCGTCACGCGCGGCCCCAGGACTCCGACTGGCTCGTCGACCGCTTCCGCGACGAGCTGGCCGCCATCATGTCGGCCTTCGTCCCCGGCGGCTCCGCAAACGCGCACACGTTCGCGAACGCCAGGCTTCCCCGACGCCTCAACAACGTGTGGGAGAAGTACAAGAGCATGTGCAGGCACTGCGGCGGGCGGCTTGTCTCAATGTCCGCGCCGTCGGAAGCCAACCCGAGGGTGGCCGTCGAGGACAGCGCAGAGTTCACCGCCGCACTCCTGCAGGCGGAATCGGACAGGCAGGCCGAGGAGGCGAAGCGGCTCAGGCTGGAGCGCATGGTCCGCATCCTCGAGGACATGCCGCAGCCCATGCGGCAAATCTGCCAATGGATAATGGAGGGCAACACCCTGACGCGGACCGCCGAGCTCTTCGGCATCACGTGCCCGTCCCTGGTCAAGACGTGGGTTCCGAAAATCCGCGCCTATTTTGTCGAGAACGGCCTGTTCGACGGGGAGGACGACTATGAACGGTGAAAAGGGAAAGCGCCCCATTGACTCCTTCCCCCTTCACATGCAGCAGGCCATAAGGCTTGTCGCCGCCGTGGTGGCGAGAAAGGTCAGGCAGGAGCCGAAGCAGGAGGGAAAAAAGGGCTGAAAGCGGCCTCCGGGTCCGTTATGCCTCTCTTAAGGGGGGAATAGCGGGCCCGGAGACTGGATTAGCGTGGAAAGGACGCTTTTGTAAGCGACGTGCGCGACGCACAAGGAGAATACGACAATGGCAGACAAAATCAAGGCAATCGAGAGCCAGCTGGCAAGGCTGGACACAATGCGCCGCTGGGAGCTGGCGGCGAAGTTCGAGGAGCTGTACGGCTTCGCTCCAGCCGACACGACGCCGACGAAATTGCGGGCGCGGCTGGCGTACCGCATACAGGAGATATTCCTCGGGGGCATAGGCGAGTCCGACATGGCCGTGCTGGAGAGCGTGGCCGGAACCGACCCGCTCTCCAACTTGAAGGTCCCCAAGGGAAAGGGGTATGTCCCGACCCTGCCGGGGACGCAGCTCCGCCGCGTCTGGAAGGGCGTGGAGCATGTCGTCGACATCATGGGCGAGAACGATTTCGTGTACAATGGGGAGCGCTACACCTCCCTGTCGCGCCTCGCCAGGGTCATAACAGGCAACAAATGGAACGGCAAACTCTTCTTCGGGGTGAAATGACAATGGAGACGGAAAGGAAAACCAAAAGATGCGCGATATACACGCGCAAGTCCCTCGAGGACGCGGTGGAGAAGGAGTTCAACTCCATCGACGCGCAGAGGGACGCGGGGGAGGCGTATGTCCGCTCCCAGAAGGCCAACGGATGGACGCTTCTCGACAAGAGGTACGACGACTACGGCTTCAGCGGGGGAAACGTCAACCGCCCCGCGCTGAAGGAACTCCTCGCCGACTGCGAGGCGGGCCGTGTGGACGTGGTGGTCATCTACAAGCTCGACCGGCTGTCGCGCTCGATCTGCGACTTCGCGGAGCTGTCCAAGTCCTTCGACAAGTGGGGAGTCACGTTCGTCTCGGTCACGCAGGAGATAAACACGTCGACCTCGTCGGGGCGGATGATGCTGAACATCCTGATGACCTTCGCGCAGTACGAGCGCGAGGTCATCGCCGAGCGAATCCGCGACAAGAAGGCGGCGACGCGGCGCAAAGGCAAGTGGGATGGTGGCGTCCTGCCATACGGATACGCCCTCTCCGACCACAAGCTGGTGGAGAGGCCCGACGAGTCTGGCACGGCGCGTCGCATCTTCGCCCGCTACCTTGAGATACAGTCCCCGAAGACGATAGCGCGGGAGCTGAACGCGGAGGGGACGCTGCGCAGGAGCGGGAAGCCGTGGACGCCAAGGCAGATAGGCGACATGCTCCGCAACGTGACGTACATCGGCAAGGTCAGCTACAAGGGCGAGGTCTTCGAGGGGGAGCACGATGGCCTGATAGACCAGGAGACCTGGGACGCCGTCCAGAAGTACATGGACGGCAACATCCCCGTCGGCTCCAAGGGGCGGACGCTCGACAGCGAAGCCCCGCTCAAGGGAATCCTGCGGTGCGGACGATGTGGAGGGGCGATGACGCCCGCCTACACCTACAGAAACGGGGTGCGGTTCCGCTACTACGTCTGCGTCAAGGACTCCAAGCGGGCTGAGCACGAATGCCCGATAAGGCGCATCGCCGCAGGCGAAATCGAGGGGCGCGTCATCGAGTGCCTCGAGAACCTGATGCGCTCCCCGGAGGTGGTCATGGCCGTGTCGGACCTCGCCGGAATCCCGCCGAAACAGGTGATGGACGCATTGGGCGACGCGTGGGCGGGGGAGATGACGCAGACGGAGAAGCACCGCCTGCTCCACCTCCTCGTCGAGAGCGTCGAACTGAACGAGAATGAAATAGTGGTGGAGCTCATAACGGAAGGCATGCAGAGACTTGCCAAGGAGGCCTATGAAATCTGAAGTCGAAATCGCCGAGAACGGAAACATCAAAATCCACATCCCCGCGGTGCTGCGGTGCCATGGCGGTCAGAGGAGAATCGTGACGAAGGAAGACGGCGCGAAGACGCCGCTGCTTCTGCAGCTGGCCCGCGCCCACGCCTGGCAGCGGGCGATTGACGACGGGAAGTTCGCCAATGGGGCCGCACTGGCCAAATCCCTCGGCATCGACCCGTCGCTCGTGTCGCGGACGATGCGGCTCACGCGCCTTTCCCCCGCGATGGTGCATCGCATCGTCACGGGAGACTACCCCGAGACCCTCAGCTGCACGTCCCTCCGCGAGACCATCCCGCTCCTCTGGCGGGAGCAGGAGGCTCTCCTCCAGCCAAAGGGATAAGAGGACAAGGACACGCGCCATCGGCAAGTCAAACTTGCCGGTGGCGTTTTTTATTGCCTTAAAACTACTTGGAGGGATGCATTTGGGGCATATGAATGGCAATGGAGGCTTTGGGGCATTACATTATGCGTGAACAATCGGGCATCACACCAACCTCAAACCGCAACGCCATCATGGCTTCACATATATGCAGCAGAAAGAACTCTACGGCGAAATCAGCGCCTTCATGGGGCGTCTCCGCGACGACCCGTCCAGGGAGAGCATCACCAACATGCAGGGGGCGATCGACTACCTCCTCGAGAAGCTCCACATCGTGACCGAGAAACTCCAGGAGGCCACGGGAAAGAAGGAAATCGCGCTGGACGACAAGGACAGGCGCAGGCTCGCATCCCGCGCCCGCATCCTGAACGCGCACCTGCTTGAGATGGTCGAGGACACGTGGATGCCCGACACGCTGATGGACTGGTATCGCCGACTCATCGCCGACAAGTACGACGGCTCGGCGAACAACGCCAGGAAGACGGGGCGTCCGAGGACGCCGCAGGAGGTCGTGGACCTCATCCTGAAAATCGCCCGCGAGAACACCTCCTGGGGGTACGACCGCATCTCCGACTACCTCCTGTACCTCGGCCACAAGGTCAGCATCCGCACTGTGCGTCGCATCATGACGGAGCACGGCATCTACCCGACGGACTGGACGAGGACGCACGACTGGCAGGGATTCTTCGACGCCCACAAGGACGTGCTGGCGGCGACGGACTTCCTGACACATGAGATATTGACGCCCGAAGGCCTCCAGAGGGTGCATGTCCTCATGTTCGAGGACATCACCACACGCGAGGTCTGGTGCGGGGGAGTCAGCGCCGAGCCAAACGGCGACTGGATGGCGCAGATAGCCCGGAACGAGACCGACGCCTTCGACGGGAGGCTGAATAAGATGAAGTACCTCATACACGACAACGACCCGCTCTTCAAGGGGCGTTTCGACCAGTTCATCGAAGGGGCGGGATGCAGGATAAAGAGGCTGCCGCCGAGGTCGCCCGAGCTGAACGGCTATATGGAGTCGTTCATAAAGACCATAAAGAACGAGTGCCTCAACCATTTCATACTGACGAGCGTCGGGCAGCTCCGCTACGTCATAGACGAGTATCTTGAATATTACAATCACGAGAGGCCGCATTCAGGCCTTGGCGGCGCGATGATAAAACCGTGGCCGCAGGACGAGGACGGCGAGGTCGTGACGTTCACGCGCCTCGGCGGATTCCTCAAGTCATACCGCCGCGTGAGGAAAAAGGCGGCATAGGGACTTTTGCCATAGTCCCAAGGACGTGAAAAACGCCCGCAAGGCGGGATGCCCATTCAGCCAGCATATTCGCGGTTTGACGGCACTTCCCCGCCGAGAGTAGAGGACGGGGTTGAATTCCCCGAATGGGGCATATTGCATAGGTTTCAACTTTTTCCGTATTCATCCCAAGCACGGCATCATTCTCCGCGACATATAGGGAGAAGAATATGTGCTTTTATTAGACCGAACAGGAGATTGCGGAAAAAGTTGACGGATTCTGAGTGTACTACTCCACGATCATAGGGAGAATCACGGAACGCAACAGCACCGTTATGACAATCGTGGCGACCCAGTTCGCATGTCGCAAGGATATTTCTGCTGATGTTTTCGGCGAGGTTGTTCGGTTTTTACTTGTAGCCGGGGCAAACATCAATGCCGTCGATATGGACGGGAATTGCGTGCTTTCCGCATTGATCAGACGTCACGAGGTCGATCTGCTGCAGGAATTTCTCTGGGCTGGCGCAGATCCAAACGTTCGCTCGCATTCGGAGGAGTTCATTAGTTTGTTGAAGGAGGCCAAACTCGAACAAGAGATGTTCAAGCTTGACCATGATGGCAAAACGTCTCCGCAACTGACCAGGATGCTTGATATTCTAAAGGCTCATGGCGCGGAGTGATAAGAGGCGGGGATTTTGACGGCAAAATCCCCAAGGTCGACTTTAGGAACGGAATTGTCAATTCCCGGCATGACTTTCAGCATATCAAATGCATTTGATAGCATTTCAGGTAGTGCATTTGGTTTTTTCAATTTGCTAAGGAGCCGTTTAAAAAATTAAGTTACCATTTCCGGTTTCTTTTGGTCGCCTTTCCCCCGTCCTGTCAGTCGCGTATGCGCATACGCTCTTTGCCATGACAGGGGAAAAACAGCTCAAAGCAATTCCGGAACTGTTGCCTTAATTTTTGAACGACTCCTAAGTTGATTTCTTTAGAACCCAACATAAAGTTAGGCTTTTACAACCTCAAGGCTATCAACTATTTTCGACCTTTTTTGGATAATTTGGATTTTTATCAGACTTCGCCATAACAAACATGGAAAACAAAGAAGAATTTATGAACCAGGCCATAGAGCTTGCCTCGGAGAGTGTTTTGAAGAGCTATGGTGGTCCGTTTGGAGCAATTGTTGTGAAAGATGGAAAAATCGTGGGGCGTGGGCAAAACAAAGTAACCTCCACCAAGGATCCCACGGCGCACGCCGAAGTTGTGGCGATTAGAGATGCATGCAAAAACTTGAACACTTTTTTGCTAACCGATTGCGACCTTTATGCTTCATGCGAGCCTTGCCCAATGTGCTTTGGAGCAATCTATTGGGCACGCATAAAACGTGTGTATTATTCGGCAACACAACACACCGCTTCACATTTTGGTTTCAATGACGGATGGATCTATCATGAAGTGGCTTTGCCAATCGAAAACCGACAAGTTCAATTCATACCTCTTTTGCCCGAACAAGGCGATGTGCCATTCAAAATTTGGGACACAAAACAAAACCGAATTGAGTATTAGTTTTAACTTGATCACTTTTCCTGGCGGTAATCTCCTATTTCGATGCCTGATGGATTGTTATGACTATCTGTGTATAAGAAAGTCAAAAGTCATTGTTAGCTGGGCATGGCTTGTCGCCAGCCAGCGCTGTGCGCTCATGGCTTTTTGGCCAGTGCGCGAAGGCGATCGGCGATTTCGTCGAAGACCTCTGGCGAAACAATTTCGTCGAGAGTCATGAATTTGATGCGATCAAGCAGATCGGCGGGGAGTTCCTTGGGGTAGGGCAGGACTTCCGGCGGTACGAAGTCGTCGTTGCGGAAGTAAATCGGCGATGCGGCGGAAGCGATTTCATTTTTACCTGGTGGCGTCATGATCGCCAGGTACCAGCAATTCTCCTGCTCGGAGAGGGGCCATTCCAAACGTAGTTGTCCGTTCTCGGGAAAATGCAACGTCTTTTCTGCAAAGACCTCGCCGTTGCGCATGATGCGCAGGTGGCTTGTGCGACCGGGGATGTTGTAGGCATCGACAATGAGCTTGTGCTTGCCTGAAGGGCGGATGATGTCGCCACTGGTTTTGCCGTCAATATCGATGACCAGCGCGGCGCTGTTCCAGCTGACCATCGTTCGGCGTTCCTTGAAAGCGCGGACGATGGCGGCTTCGCTGAGGGTTTCGGCCTTGACGAAGGTGGCTCCACGACCGCTGCCCGGGGTGCGGCCGACGTCGTAGGCCGCGTCGCTGCTGGCGCTGCAAGCGATGCGGTAGCCACGATTCAACAGCGAATACCAGTATTTTTCCGAACGGCTTGTGTCGCCGCTCATGTAGAAGAGATCCAGGCACGGCATCATGTCGGGTTCGCAAAGCAGCCACAGTGCGTTGTCACGTCCACTCATCCAGGACAGTTCCCGACCGCTTGCCTTGTCCTTGCGCAGCACACCGGTATAAAGCGGATGGACAGGTATGGCTACGCCGCCGGCACGGTGGATGTATTCGCGGGCCTGCTCGAAGTTGCTGCGTTTTTCAGGGTCATGAGGCATGGTCAGCGGCAGGACGCCGACACTTCCCACATGGCCGTAAATCGTCTTTGGGTACTCCATGTTGAGGCGCAGCAGGAAGCGTTCGTGGGAAAGTGCATCGGCGATGCCATGGTAGTCGGCGATGACGCGGTCATTGGCGAAATTGCCGGCCAGGTAGAACCAGTCGTAGCTTTCGGCTTGGCAGATCGCCGCGAGGTGCTGGACGTTGCCCTTGTAGATATTCTCGCCATGGATGATGTGCGCATGGAAATCGCCTTTGTACCAGCCGCGTTCGCGCAATGACGGATGGTCGTGCATGCGCGTTATCTTAACTTCGCCCCGGGCCGAAAACGCATATTCGCCCATGGTCCAGTAATGGCGATTTTTCTGGTGCCACATGTCGGGTTTGGGAGGCGTTAGTCCGCCGTAGGGATTGCCGGCCAGGTCGAAGCTGCGCACGGGTTCGCCATCGTCCGTAATGGTCAATTGTGCAGGTGAATCGAGGACGCCGTGTACGACGCGTCGGCCGGGTTCCGGCGTCATCACGAATTGAAGTTCTTCGTCAACAGGAAGTTGCAACATGGGCAGGTAGGCATCGGCCATGCCATCGGCGACGGCTTTGAGGCAATATACGCCGGGCAGTGTCAGTGTCAGGTTGAAGCTGCCGTCGTCGCCGGCCTTGGTGATTTCACCTGTGTTGGCCATGACATAGGCGCCCGGTACGGCGCGGCCGCGTACAAGTACCGGCTTGAAATCGAAAGCGTGGGTGTAGTCGCTTTCCTCACCGATGCCGCGAATTTCCAGACGGTCACGGTACATGCTGACGATGCAGGTCGTGGGTTCATTGGCAGTGACCAGCGCCTTGATAGTCTTATGCAGCACGTGCCGTCGTGGCGACAGACCGTTGCGGTGATTGTGTCCGGCGAAAAATCCCCGCAACCGCGGGCAGCCATCCAGCAAAGTCAGCATCTCCATGTGATCCCACATCAGATCGCGGCTGCTGCTGGCCAAGTACCACACTGGCGTGTGGGAAAAGATAACGACGTCTTCGCTGGCCGCATTCGCCGCCGCCAATTTGTCCCTCAGCCATTGTTTGCGCTCGGCCGAAAGCATGCCGTCATGGTCGTTGAACGACACGCCTCGATGGGCGGCGAGGAAGTCGCGGGCTGCTTGCCGACGACCGCTGGCCTCATCGGCAACGAGACTGATGTCATGGCTGTTGATGACGATAAAGCGCACGCCGCCAATGGCAAAATCATAGAAGAGATCATCGACAGCGAACAAGGCCTTGAGCTGCTCTTCGCTATGGCTTTTTAGGTCGTGATCGCCTGCCAGATACTTCACGGGCACTCGGCTATCGGCGGCGATTGCGAGCATCTGTTTCATGTCGTCGGCTTTGCCGCCATCGGTGAGGTTACCAAGGACCATGACAAATGCCAGGTCGGGCTCCTGATTGAGTCGCGCCAGTGTCTTCCGATACAGTTCCTTGGCTTGTTGATAATTATAGCCGGACTTGCTGTCCTGATCCGCATACCGCAAATCGGAAAGCATAGCAAAACGCACAAGGGGTTTCTCAGCTTGCGCCAATGCGCAAGCGACGCTAAGCGACAAGGCTGCGATGACAAGAACCGGTTGGTGTGATCTCATGTTGGGAAACTTTTTGTCTGGTAAAGGGGCAGGGTGCCATTGGCGGAGTCTGGATTGGCGACGATAGAAGTGCACTAATATAGACCCGATTTGCAACTGTGGCTTACAGCAGGCATTGCTCGCAGCTGGAAAAAGCGTTTTTTCGCCTGCTGTTCCATGCAATAGTGATTTTATAGTGCATCCCTGGTCGGACAGGTCTGACAGGGTCTGACAGGGTCTGACGGGTCTGACGGGTCTGACAGAGTCTGACAGGGTCTGACAGGGTCTGACAGGGTCTGACAGGGTCTGACGGGTCTGACGGGTCTGACGGGTCTGACAGGGTCTGATGGGTTTAACGGGTCTGACAAATCATTCATCATTCATCATTCATCATTCAGAAGCAAATTGTGTTATGGGGTCTTTGATCGATAGATGAAATAGACGTGGTCTGGTTGCAGGGACTGGACGCCGGCATACTTTCCATCGCGCCATTCCCAGGCGGCATATCCATCAGGCAGCTCCGCTATCCGGCGTTGTGCGCCGACCAGCGTCCACTGGTCTTCCGGGACATCGAGCGGATCCGCTGGCATGGTCGGGGACAATGCACCCTGCAGAAGCGGCGCGGATTCGGGGTCTGCGCAGAAGACCCACAGCGGCGTGTGGAGGGACACTGGCTTGTCGTGGACATAGGCGTCTCCGTCCAGCTTGAAAACAGGCATTTCCCCCAGTGCTTCCACCGTATCCGGATCGAGGTTGTCAAAGGGCAGATAGAGTGTATTCCATCCTTTTTGCCAGTCGTATTTGCCTCCAGGGAGAGCGGACATGGCGGTGAATTCGAACGCACCCATATCGACGACTCCGTAAAGGATGCGTGGATTTCCCGCCAGGTCAACATCGCTGATGACAAACACATTGTTGCCAGCATCTATGCAGGGGGATTTGACAGACAGGCGGACATCGCCCGCTTCGCCATCGACGAACATTGGATCCTCGCAGATGTTACCCTCGCCGTTTGGTAGGGGATCAGTGCAGGAGTACCTGAATGACGAAGCAGCATAATTTGCATCTATGGGAGCTAAATTGCCCCAGACAATGCCATTGTAAAGAAAGCAAAATAAAACTCCGCCGCCGCCGTGGGAGGCCGAATTCGCGCTCACGGTACAGTTGGTCAGGAAGCTGCCGTATGCTCCACCGCCGTATTTCGCCGTGTTTCCGTCTAATGTGCAGTTGGTCAGGACGCAGCTGTGTGCTCCACCGCCATATTCTGCCGTGTTTTCCCTCAGAATACAGTTGGTCAGGTTGCCGCCATATGCTCCGCCGCCCTGTGCCGCAATGCCATTTTGCATGGTGAATCCATCCAGGAGGGTATTGTATTCTGGAGTGTCATCCGCCAGGGTTGCGCAACATTCTTCCCCGCCTCCGTCGATGATCGTCTTGTCCGCACCGTTGGCGCTGCGGATGGTAATCGCCATGTTCCCCGTCCAGATTGGTCCATAGGTGCCGTCGTTCACCAGGATCGTGTCATCGTCAGCAGCCCCTTCGATGGCCGCCTGAATGGACGCCAGGGCACTTTCCCAAGATGAGCCGTCGCCGTCCTGGTCGGCGTCCACATACCAGGTTTTGGGTTCGAACACTGCGGTAATCACGCCGTCGGCCTGGATGTTTTCCCAGGTGTAGGTCGGCAATTCCGAAACGACGGCATCATCGACCATAAAATGGCTGAAGCCCCTATCGATCTCGACGGCCTCGAAGGTCACTGATGCGCCGTCGGCGACGAAAATCCCGAACGCAATGTCTTCCTGTGGGTCAAGGACATGGATGAAATCCCCTTGGGGAAACATCTCGCCTTTGCCCTGAATCCGTCCGGTGATGATGAAGCCCACGGTTTCCAGGGCGCCCATGTCGACATGCTCGGCCAAGATGCGCGGATTGCCTGCTAAATCGGTTTCACCAATCACAAACGCATTATTGCCCGTGTTGAAGCATGGCGAGTTTGCCGGCAGGCGATAGTCGCCAACGGCGGCGTTGATGAACATTGGATCCTCGCTAATGTTGCCTTCGCCTTCCGTCATGGGATCAGTGCAGGAATAATAAAAAGTTGAATCGGCGTGATTTTCGTCTTCCTCGGCGGTATTTCCCCAGACGATGGAATTGTAGAGTGTGCAAGAGTGGACGCCGCCAGTTTTTAGCGAAGCGGAATTTTCTGTCACGGTGCAATTTGTCAATGTGCTTGTCCAGGCTCCACCACCGATTCTTGCCGAATTTCCAGCCAGAAGGCAGTTGTTCAGGGTGCTGTCATAACTCCCGCCACCTGATTCCACGGCTGTATTATCGGTCAGCGTGCAGTTGTTGAGTATGCAATAGTCCGCTCCGCCGGCATTCATGTCGGCAGTATTTTCTGTCACGGTGCAATTTGTCAATGTGCTTATATAAGCTCCGCCGCCCTGGCCTGCGGAATTCTTGGTCAGGGTGCAATTGTTCAAGGTGCAATATGCCGCTCCGCCGCCATGGTAGGCGAGATTGTCGGTCAGTGTGCAGTTATTCAAGATGCCGGCGTATGCTCCGCCGCCTTGACCCCATCGTCCATGGCTCAGGGTAAATCCGTCTAGGACGGTGCATGTTTTTCCCAACGCCTTTCCCAACTTTGCGCAAGATGTCTTTCCTACGGCGTCGATAACGGTTGCCTCGGCGCCTTGGACACTGCGTATGACAAGGGGATGAGTGCTGGCGTCAATCGGTCCATAGATGCCTGGGTTGACCAGGATCAGATCATCCTTTCCAGCGATATCAACCGCCGCCTGGATGGTTTTTTTCGCTGTTTCCCAGGTGCGGCCGTCCCCGTTGTCATCTGCCCTGGTGGCATCGACATACCAGGTGGCGGTGGCAAAGACGGCCGTGATTACGCCATCAGCCTGCACATTTTCCCAAGTATAGTTCGGTGATTGCGAAACAATCTCGCCGTCGATCAGGAAATGCAGGAAGGCGGAGCCGGTCTCGATTGCCTCGAAATGCAATGAGCTACCGGGTAGCGCCACGGAGGTCATCGGCCAAAGTGCTCCATTGCCCTGAACGCGTCCGGAAATGACAAATCCCGCTACCGAGCCTTCATAAGCGCCCATGTCAATGGCGGGACCATCGAGCCGCGGATTGCCGGCAAGGTCCCAGTCGCCGCTTTCTTGGTTCAGGTCGCCGGTATTGATGCAGGGCGAGTCGGCGCGCAGGCGGAAATCACCATTGGCGGCATCGACAAAGCAGGGGTTCTCGCTGATATTAAAGTTCTCGTCATTATCCGGCAAGGGTGCTGTACAGGAATACCAGAGTTGTGAATCGTAGTGGTTGGCCGATTGCTTTGCCGTATTATTCCAGACGATGCAATTGGTTGCTTCACATTGCTCAATTCCGCCACCCGTCCAGGTCGCCGCATTGTCGAACAGGGTACAGTTGTACAACCGGCATTGATATGCTCCGCCGCCACTGCCGAACTGGGCATGATTTCCGATTAGGAGGCAGTTGTACAACTGGCAATGGTATGCGCCGCCGCCATAGTAATTGGCTGTATTGTCGCTTATGATGCATTGGTTCAATCGCCCGCCAAATACGCCGCCGCCATTTCTCGCAAGCCCGTTCTGCAAGGTGAAGCCTTCAAGCAGCGTGCCTTCTTCAAACCATTCTTCTCCCAAGATCGCGCAGCATTGAGTTCCGCCGCCGTCGATGATGGTCGCATTGGCGCCATCGACGCCGATGATGATGATGGGTTTTCCGCCTGTGTTGATGGGTTCGTAGCGGCCTGCCTTCACCAAGATGGTCTCTCCGTTATGGGCGGACGCTACCGTCGTCTGGAGGTTCTTCTTGGCCGTTTCCCAGCTCAAGCCGTCCCCATTGTCATCTGGACGGTCGGCATCCACATACAAGACCGCCGGTTCGAAGACTGCGATGATAACGCCATCTTCCTGCTTGTCCCAAGTATAGGTTGGCTCTTCGGAAACGATTTCGCCATCAACCAGGAAATAGAGAAAACCCACTGATGTTTCCTCCACCGTGAAAGTTATCGAGTCGCCGAAAGACAAAGACGCTATTTGCGGGGAAATTTTCCCTCGTCCCTGGACTTGTCCAAGCACGATAAAGGTATCCGTGTTTCTTTCATAGGCACCCATGTCAACAATCCCATTGCGCACGCGCGGTCCGCCGGCCAAGTCAGTATCACTTAAGACATAATCAAGATTATTATTGCCGGCATCGATACATTTAGACCCTAAACCCAAATGATATGCTCCGTTGGCGACATCGACAAATTCCGGATCATCGCCGATGTTCCCTTCGCCTGCAGGTTTGGGGTCGGAGCAGGAATACATGAAGTCAGAGTCTCCTTGATGATAGTTGTTGGGCCAACCTACATTGTCCCAAACAATGCAATTCCTCAGGGTGCAGGAGCTGACCCCTCCGGCAGACCATTCTGTAGAGTTTCCAGTCACCGTGCAATTGCGCAAAGTACATTCCAAAGCTCCTGCGGCGTCCCACGTCGCCGTATTTCTGGTCAGAAGGCAGTTGGTCAGGGTACTGGAAGCGGCTCCGCCCCCGCCTCCTCTCGCCGCCGTATTGTCGGTCAGGATGCAGTTGTTCAGGGTACTTTCGTAAGCTCCGCCGCCAAACAAGTCCGCCGTATTTCCGGACAAAATGCACTGGTTCAAGACGCAAGCCAACGCGCCGCCGCCATTATTCGCCAGGCCATTTTGCAAGGTGAATCCCTCCAAAGTGGCTGCAAGCGCACAGCGTTGCGTTCCGCCACCATCGATGATGGTCACTTTTGCGCCATCGACACTTCGGATGGTGATTCCCTTGCCATAGCCATCAATTGGCTTGTAAATTCCGGCCTTGACCAGGACTAGGTCACCGTCATTGGCCGCATCCAGCGCCGCCTGTATCGTCTTCTTGGCCGTATCCCAACTCAAGCCGTCGCCGTTGTCATCTGGCTGGGCGGCATCGACATACCAGATCGCAGAGGTGAAGACGGCGGTTATAATGCCGTTGTTTTCAATATTCTCCCAAGTATAGTCCGGTGATTCGGAAACAATCTCCCTGTCAATAAGGAAATGCTGGAAGGTGCCGATGCCGGCTGTCGCATGAAAAGTCACCGAGCCACCTGGCTCCACCACTGCAGTCAACGGTGTCATTGTTCCGTTGCCCTGTACTCGTCCGGAAATGACCCAGCCTTCAATCTTTCCCTCCAGGGCGCCCATATCGACCTTTGCATTGCCGATGCGTGGATTTCCAGCCTGGTCGGTTGCAGATGTCACCAAGTCATTGTTGCCTGCATCAACGCAGCGCGAACCGGCGCGCAGGCGGAAATCGCCATGCATGGCATCGACAAAGCGGGGATTCGCATTAATATTCCCCTCCCCTTGCGGCAAGGGTTTGGAGCAGGAAAAATACAGCGTGGTGTCTGACCATTCAGAGTCGGTATAGTTCGGTCCTTCTTTGGCCTGGTTATTCCAGACAATGCTATTATAGACGGCGCAATCATCCACCCCCCCACCGGCACGGGCTTCATTGTTGGTGATGGTGCAGTTTCTCACTATGCTCTCGTATGCTCCACCGCCGCTAGAGTATGCCTGGTTTGCCGTCAAGATACAGTTGTCCAAGGTGCAATGTTCGGCTCCTCCGCCGTACGGAGCCTTGTTTCTGCTCAAGGTACAATTGATCAGGGCGGCATAACTGGCTCCGCCGCCGCCCATTTCGCGTTCCATGTCATCATTGCCTTCGGCGATACAGTTGGTAATCCGACAGTTGAGCGCGGTGCCGCCAAAAAGTCCACCGCCGCCTGTGACGGCGGCGCCGTTTTGCAGGGTAAAGCCATCCAATACTGTCTGTCTGCCGAAATACATCCCTGAGAGGGTCGCGCAACGTTGCCTGCCACCGCCGTCGATGATCGTGGTTTCCGCACCATTGACGCTGCGGATGGTGATGGCTTTATCGTTGGTGACAATCGGTGCATAAACCCCTGGCTTGACCAAAATCAAGTCGCCGGCAACGGCCTTGTCAATCGCCGCCTGGATGGAACGCAACGCCGTCGTCCAAGTCAAGCCGTCACCGCTGTCGTCCGGACGGGCTGCGTCGACATGCCAGGTGCCGAAGGAAAACACAGCGGTGATCACGCCGTCGGCCTGGATGTTGTTCCAGGTATAGTCTGGCGATTCGGAAACAATTTCGCCATTGATTTCAAAATGCTGGAATGCGCCATCTGTTGCCGTGGCGGTAAAGGTGGCGGAACCGCCCTGGGCGATGACCGCAGTCAACGGCGAGAGGACGCCTTTGCCCATTACCCGTCCGGAAATGACGCAACCATCCACCGCGCCTTCATACGCGCCCATGTCGACGGCATCATTGCTGATGCGCGGATTTCCTGCCAAGTCGGTTTCAATCTCCCCAAATTCTTCAAGAATTTCATTGTTGCCGGCATCGAGGCATGGGGAGTCGGCGCGCAAGCGGAAGTCGCCATTGGCGGGGTCGACGAATTTGGGCGCACGGGCGATGTTCTCCTCGTCTTCTGGTGGCAGAGGATAGGTGCAGGAATACTCCACTTGCGTATTCTCATCGTAATTTACTTCTGCCCACAAGGCTGTATTGCCCCAGATGATGCAGTTATACGCCGAGCTTTCTGCCCCATCTTCGTAACTGAATACCATCCCGCCACCATAGTAGTTTGCGTGATTCTCCGTCACCGTACAGTTGATCATCATGCTGTCGCAAGTTCCACCGCCTTCTCTCGCTTGATTTCCGGTCAGGAGGCAGTTGATCAGTTTGCTCTTGCAAGCCCCACCACCATAATTCGCTTGATTATTCTTCACCAGGCAATGGCTCAAGGTACAATCGTAGGCTCCTCCGCCTTGCTCGCAATTAAAGTTGAAATGATAACCGCCTAATACCAAGTCAGGAGCGCCATTGTTTATCAAGGTGCAGTGGCGCAAAATTCCACCGCAAGCCCCGCTGCCTTCTCCAGCGAAGCCATTTTGCAGGGTGAAGCCTTCCAGGACGGTCTTGCGTTCGGAGCCGTAGTCGCCCAATGTCGCACAGCGTTCAACTCCACGGCCGTCGATGATTGTTTTTTGTGCGCCATTGACGCTGCGGATGGTGATGGCTTTGTTCCCAGTCTGGATCGGTTCGTAAATTCCGTCACGCACCAGGATGGTGTCGTCGTCCTCGGCATCGTCGATGGCCGCCTGGATTGTTTTCTTGGCGGTTTCCCAGGTGCGTCCGTCGCCGATATCATCCGGCCTTGATGCATCCACATGCCAGGTGTTTGCAGCCTGGATTGTAGCGGCAAGGAACAGCATCAGAATCATTGCCAGCTTTTTGCGAGCCTGCTGCTTAGGAATCAACCAGGAAAAACTCATAACCACAGAAAGTGGCCGTCTCAATCGGAAACACCATTTGTTTTCCATTGCGATACTCCTCAAGTAGTCTTAAGCTTTATCAAAAACCATACCCTTTCAATATTTTTAACTTGTTTTTCTTTAGTTACTTGCGACTGTTTCCTTCCCCATCCTGCAATTTGACTGAAAAATATCCATGCGTCTTGACTTGAAAGTAATGTCTGTTGCATTGAACGGGCTGTACTTTTGCATCTATTTGTTGAACGCAACATTAGCTTGAAGATATTTCCATTAGCTGGAAAATCAAGCGCAAGAATCAAAAACACAAAAAACGCAAGTTTTTTCTATGATGATACTTGTGTGGGCAGGCGATGTCGCAGGTCAAGGGGCAAGAATGGCGAACCCTTGGTCGGACAAATTTGCCCTGCAACAGGACAAGACGGTTTTAGGTAGGAGCACCAGGGGTGCTCGTACTCAAGGGATGTCGCCGCTAAAGCGGCTAAGCATGACAAAGCCCCAGCTAGGCCGGTCGGCCAGATTTGCCCTGTTGCAGAAGACGGCGGTTTTAGATACGGGCACCTGGGGTGCTCGTACTTGGGATGAGCCATCAATAAGATTATGAGTCTGGCTTCAGCCGCTTCTTTAATATTTATATTTTCCAATGCTTCGGCCGAGTTCAAGGAAGTACTGGAATGTTTCGTACTCGGTCGACTGCGGGATCGAGTGGTCGCTGTGGAAGATAAAGCCGTTGTTGCCCATGACCAAAGGCAGTTTGGCCATCACTTCACGCTCAATACCGGGCAGGTCGTTGTTGGCGACAGGGCGCACGTCAATGCCTCCCATAAGGGCAATTTTGTGACCGAATTGCTTGTAGATGCGCAGGAGATCCATGCCGGCCTTGACCTCCATGGCCTGCAAGCAGTCGATGCCGGCCTCGATCATCCCTGGCAGCAACGGCTCAACGAAGCCGCAGGAGTGCATGATCACAGGCAGTCCTTGCGAGTGCACGAAGGCAATGGTCTTCTGGTGCGCGGGGAAAATTAGCTCGCGGTACATTGCGGGAGACATGAAGGGGCGGCCGCGAAAGCCCATGTCCTCATAGAACCAAACGCCGTCAGGCTTGCCGGCTTCGGCGAACAAGATTTCCATAAGGCCGATCAGCAGATCAGCGAAGGTATCGGCCATATCCTTGACCCAGTCAGGGTCGAGTCCCATGCCAAGGAGCATGTTTTCATGGCCGACGACAGGATGGATGGCCTCGAAGACATTGACCCCGCCCCAGCAGAAGAAGCGCTGTTGTGCTTGACAGTGTTCACGGACTCGGCGAAAGTGCTCGATGTTGATGCGCTCGCGATTAACCGTCAGAAAGGGCTTGGCGCGTTCTTCCCAGGCGGCGCGGTCGCCGATGGAGTAATTGATGTGCTCGGGGGTGCTATCGTGCGCCTTATGGCGCCGGAGGGTGGCGCCATTGCCGTCCAGGTAGGTTCGGGTATCTTCGTCTTCGGCAATCAACTGGTCTGCCCGCTTGTGATCGACCTTGAGGTTGAAGGCCCAGCAGGTTTGTAGATCGAGGCCGAAGTGTTCGGCGGCGCTTTGACCAGCAGGCATTTTGCCCTGATCGACCCAGTTTTTGATCGTGTGAACCCAAAAGTCCTCCATAATACCAACCCGATCCACAGGCAGATGCTTGAGTTGCCGGGAAATACGTTCGACGCTGGTAAGTTCTTGCATGTTCAATCCTCCTTCACAGAATATGGTCAGAAGTGTAAACGTAATTTTTGAACGACTCCTAATCTATTTCTTCAAGAAATTTTGCGATTTCACTCCAGAATTGATCTCCAAGGTGATCAAACAAATTGTTATGGCCTGCATCGGCTACTGTCACCAGGCGCTTGGGACCAAGAGCCTTTTTATACAGCAGTTTGGCGTTCCGGTATGGGATGATTTCATCTTTTTTGCCATGAAACATCAGCACCGGTATTTCTTTACTGGATAGTTTGTCGACGTTTTTGAATTTGTCCCCTGGAAGCGAGAAAGGCAACGCCACGCGTATTGCCGAAGCAAATGGTGCGCATAGCACCAGGGCTTTGATGTCATGCTTTGCGGCCAAGTGGCAACTCGGGCCAGTACCAACGGAATAGCCAACAGCAATGATGTTTTCTGGCGACACCCCTTTTTCGCGAAGCAAATAGTCATAGGCCGCTTCAATATCAAGATAGGCCTGTTTTTCTGACGGCTTTCCCGTGGATGCGCCATATCCTGCATAGTCATAGGCCAGAACGCTGTAGCCTTGCAGGCGGAACTCATAGCAAAGTGACCGCATGTCCTGCAGCGTCTCATAGTTGCCGTGACTATAGAGGATGACCGGATGGTCCTTTTGACCTTCCAGCCACAGGGCATCAAGCACGGCGGCTCCGGCATTAAGTTGGCAATTGCCAGAGACGGGAGTTGGAGGGGGAGTTGGAAATAATAATCGGTCTAAGTTCATAATAGTTACTACCCCAGAAAGTGGAACGAGAATCAAAATACAGCAAAGACAGCGGAAATACCACTTGGACAAAAGTTTTTTGAGAATTTTTTTAGCCATATCACTAGTTCGTTGCGAGAGTTTGTCCGCAAGGCTTCAACCAATCCCTTTTTCTGTCAGTGCCTTACGAATGTGAAGTGTTATCATTCAAAGAAGCCTTGCAGGGCATATCTTTCTTTTTGCCATAGATAAATGGACGGTACGGGCGGCTGGCTTTTGGGTACCACTGCTGTGGAGGGCAGAAAAGTGTTATTGCGATCGCTGCCTGGCCTGCCAGCGCCACCGGCGAGTTTGCCGCTGCCGCCAATGACCACGTTGTCTTCCACGCGGTCGCCGACATTGTCCAGGAATTCGTAAAAGGTCATCGGAAAGTCCGTCTTCAGGTGAAACACATTGCCTTTGATGACATTATCCCTATTTCCAAGGCGCGAAACAATAGCCGGACCATTATTGACCGTGGCGGTATTGTACATGAGCATCCATTGCTGGTTCATGCCTCCGAGGTAGAAAGTGGGGAATAATGATTCGGTTTTGCAGTTGTAGACGACGTTGCGCGGACCATTGGGACCGTGGTGGGAGTCGTTGTTTGGCGTGGAATAGAATGCGTAGCCATAGCTGTTGAATTCTTCCGTCGTGGTGATGATCGTGCATTGTTCGAAAAGATTGTCACGGCACCAACCGGAATGCCATTGCGCGTCGCTTTCTTCAAAGACGGAGTTTCTGATTACGTTGCCGCTGCAACTCCAGTTCAGGATTGGCGCATGGCGCATGTTGACGGTTTTGAGATTTTCGGTCAAGCAGTCCCAGGAGTGCTCCCAGCCTGCATAGGCCAAGCCGCCCTTTTCGGTTCGCCAAGGCGTATCGAAGGTGCAGTTGCGTACCTGGCAGAACTTTGTGGTGTTGGCGAAGACTCCTTGGGTGCCGGGTCGGTGAATATGGAGGTTTTCAGCTCGGCAATGGGCTGCCGCCGAGAAGATCACCGTGCCCATTTTTAGTTCCTTTTGAATGTCTCCCAGCTGCTCAAGACTCATGTCCATGATCGCGCAATGTTCGATGGGCTGGAAGAGGCGCAGTCTGGGCTTGTCTTCCAGCGGGTAGTCTATGCGGACTGGCTGCAATAAGGTGAGTTGATTGCCGTCGACCTTTTCCACAACGGTGACGAATTCCCGAAAGGCGCCCCATGTGGTGCAGATGTTACGCACCTGGCGGTTCCAGCGCTCGGCGTCTTCGTGAGCTATCCAGAAGCAAACATAATCTCCTGGCTTGTAATGACTTGCATCTTCGACTGTAAGCACTCGGTCGCCGCGCCGAAGACCGCTCGTGATGAGCGTTGAGGGACCGTAGCCTTTACCGACGAAAGAAATGACCGAATGGGCAAAGGCACCATTGTAGAAGGCATTCGGAGAGATATTCACGGAGGCTGTTGCCGAACGCGTTTCGCCATTGCCATAGGTAACCGTTGCCTCAAGCATATGGAGACCGTTGCCGACCTTGGCCACAATGTCCTCGGCAGTGAAAATAATCTTTTTATGGGATGGTGCGTCAGGCAAGGCAATGAATGCCGTCGTCTCGGTAAATTCCTGAATGACGTCGCCGGCGATAGCGATACTGATTTTTTGCGCTTGCTCGGCTGGAAAGAAGATTTCAATCGGCGTCTTGCTGCGAATGTTCGTATTGCCGACAGGCAAGATAATGACGCCGCTGTCAGGCAGGCCGAATTCTAGTTTTGTCTCCGCTTGTCCCAATCCCCGGAGGACGATTTGCTTGTCGCGGATGGCGATTTTTCTTGTTAGGCGATAGGTGCCCTTGCCGAATTGGACGATTCCGCCTCCAATTCGTGCGGCCAAGGCGATAGTTGCTTCGATGGCAGAAGTATCATCTTGCCCATCATCGGGTATGGCGCCTTGGTCGTCGACCTTGAAGATGGCCAGCGATGCGGTTTTATCGCCGTGTGCGCCAGCCCATACCCAGTTGGGGTAGAGCAAGCCGTCGGGACCGGGCAGGGCGAGGGAGCGGCAGTCGAAGGCGCCGGCATTTTCCGGCAGCAACGGCTCGGCCACGAACAAGTCGCGCTTGTCCAGTTTGCGGATGATGACATTGTTCAGCCAGACTTTGTCATTGGACCATTTGTACACCATGATGCGTACGGAACGACACTCCGCTGACGTATCGAAGGGGATGTCTATGGTGTACCAGAATCCGCGTTTGTCGCCTTTGCCTGCCATAAGAATGGAATCCCCCGTGCAGTTGACGCCGGTTGGACCATAACGCGGGACACGATTGACAAGCAGCCCCTTGTTCTCCGCGTCATATTCCTCGATTCTGACTAGGAATCTCCCTTTGACTTCTGAAAAAGAATCTAGCGTCAATTCATAGCGCGTACGCGGTTCAATGCTTATCGGCTTTGTGCGCAAGGTCATTCTTGAGGGCAGCAGCAAGGATGGGAAGTCGTTGTGCTTTTTTTCGGGGTCTATGAGAGGCGCGGAACCTTTCGTAGCCGTCCATTGCCAATGATTGAGGTTATCGACGAAGGCATCGTGAAAAATGATATCATTGCCCAGTAGATGATGCAGAAGAACCATGGCGATGACCAGACACAAGGCTCGGGGAAACCGCCATCCAGCCAACCTTCGCGCACGGCAGTAGCCATGGCGTTTCGTCAGTGATTTACAGATGTCAGGACGGAATATCGTCACGATTCTCAGCCATGGTAGGATTGTTTTTTCACGATTGGCATAAAAAGCGACAAGTCAACCTAATATGAACGGCAAGCTTAGGGCATTGCCCGGATGGAGGATAAGGTTTGAATTACTCTAATGCCATGCTGGGCTTCGTCAATGCCAGGCGTGAAAACATGCCGGATTTTTTCGACGGATTTCTCAAGGCGATATCGAAAAATACAGTTGAAAAGTTTGCTGGCACACGCTATTATAATTACTTGTTCCGAAACTTCTTTGCTGATGTGAATGACGGTAGATATCTTAACCAACAAGCCGAAAACAATCGGAAGGAGACGAAAATTCAGGATTAAGTCTTGCCCGATGAGGGCATCGAAAAATGTTCGTCATGTCCGCGAAAATCGTTTTTGCGGACAAAATCAACAAAAACAACAAAAAGCCAAAACATGTTGACATTGGCTCAGATTAGAGAGGAGAACCCAATCATGTCATGCACCAGATTCTTTGCCTCCATGATGTTGTTACTGTTGCTGTCAGCTTCCGCCGGAGCTCAGATTATTGATCATACATGCCTGAATATCGACAAAATTCCATCCCGCTATCTGGAACGCGCACGCCAGGGGCTGAGAATCGCCTACGGCCATACGTCCCACGGCAGCCAGCTCGTTTCCGGCATGGAAGCGATGCGAAAAGCCGATCCGCAACGCTTCGCATTTACCTCAGGCAAAAAACAAGCTCAGAAGGATAGCCTCTCCCTCTGGGATCGCATTCCGACAGGCGACCTTGGCAACCCCGATCGCACCACTTGGGCAAGACTTACCGACGAATTGCTTTCGGATGCCTCTTGCGACCGCAATGTGATCATGTGGTCATGGTGCGGACAAGCCGGAACCGCCTCCGAAGCAGACATTGACACCTATCTTTCCCTGATGAATAATCTCGAAGAGAAATATCCCAAGGTGAAATTCGTCTATATGACCGGCCATCTTGACGGCACCGGCGAAAACGGAAACCTCTGCAAGCGCAATCAGCAAATCCGAGATTTCTGTCGCAAAAACCGTAAGCTCCTGTTTGATTTCGCCGATATTGAAAGCTATGATCCGGACGGCAAAGTCAACTTCGCCAAACTCAATGCCAGGGATGACTGCTCATATCGCAGCGACAAGGGAAGGGGCAATTGGGCCGAAGAATGGATCGCAAGGCACCCCAACCACAACTATGCCCTCCCGGACAGAGCCGCCCATACACATCCGCTTAACGGAGCAATGAAGGGGCGTGCCTTCTGGTGGATGGCCGCCGTCCTTGCAGGATGGCAACCCGGTCGATAAGACGCCGCTATTTTGCAGGCTTTAGGAGCTGTTAAAAAATCAAGTTACCATTTCCGGTTTCTTTTTGCCGCCTTTCCCCCGTCCTATCAGTTGCGTATGGCATTTATAAGTGTCAATAAAACTTGATTTTTATGACTATAATGATATTTTATTTATAGTTATAAAATTTTTGGGAGATCGTTATGGCTAAGAAAACCCCAGTTCTCTTTCCTAAGACAGAAGCGATTCTACGTGAATTTGGTGAGAATATTCGCCTGGCACGTCTGCGTCGTAATGTCACTGCAAAGCTGACAGCGGAGCGTGCCGGAATCAGTGTTGTTACTCTGGCGAAGATAGAAAAAGGTTCTCCGGCCGTTTCGCTGGGCAATTACATGCAGGTGCTCGTAACCTTGGGATTGGAGAAAGATATTCTTCAGGTTGCCGCCGATGACGAATTGGGAAGGAAGCTTCAAGACTTGGGATTGAAGGTTCGCGCAAGAGCATCAAAGCGGTATGGAAAATGAATAACGCGAAAACCATCTATGTGTATTTTTCTGGTCAGGCGGAAGCTTCGACGCCGGCGTTGCTTGGAATCCTCTCGGCATACTACAGTCGGGGGAAAGAGTTTTTTTCGTTTGATTTCGATAACGAATGGTTGCAGAACAATCCCATTAGGGGGCTTGATCCCGATCTGCAGTTGTATGCCGGAGCGCAATTCACTGAAAAACCGAATTTTGGACTGTTCATGGATTCCGCTCCAGACCGCTGGGGACGGATGCTGATGCAGCGCAGAGAGGCTGTCAGGGCGCGACAGGCGGGGATAAAACCGAGAATCCTTACGGAATCAGATTATCTTCTGGGGGTCTATGATGAAGCCCGGATGGGTGCGTTGCGCTTCAAGACTGAGCCAGACGGCGAGTTCCAGAACAACGACAGTGCCATGGCTGCACCGCCTTGGGCACGGCTTCGGGAATTGGAGGAGGCTAGTCGCCACTTGGAAGCTGACAGCGACGACACCGAAAGCGGGAAATGGATTGCCATGTTGCTTGCGCCCGGTTCATCGCTGGGCGGCACCCGCCCGAAAGCCAGTGTAACCGATACCGAGGGAAACCTTTGGATTGCCAAATTCCCAGCCAAAAACGATACATCGAATGCTGCTGCTTGGGAATATGCGACGATGCAGATGGCTCGTGACGCAGGACTGAACACCCCGCAAGCCAAGCTTGAAAAGCTTTCCAGGTTTGGCTCGACCTTTCTGGTCAGGCGCTTTGACCGAAACGGTGCCCGGAGAATTCATTTTGCATCCGCCATGACGCTTCTTGGCAAAAGCGATGGAGCTGACGCGCAAAGCGGCAGCAGTTATCTTGAACTTGCCGAGTTCATAATGCAATATGGTGCAACGCCCAGGGAGGATTTGCTGGAACTTTGGACGCGCATCGTGTTCTCCATTGCCGTCTCCAATACCGATGATCACTTGCGTAATCACGGATTCCTGTTGACGGATTCTGGATGGACTCTCTCGCCAGTCTACGATGTCAATCCAAATCCACATGGTTTTGGACTGTCACTGAATATCACGGACTCCGATAATTCGCTGGATCTCTCCCTGGCAATGGAAATTGCTCCTATGTTCCGCATCAATACAAACGAGGCATGCGATATTGCCAGAAGGGTTCGTTCCGTGGTATCGACCTGGCGAACATATGCCAGTCATGCCGGAATCAGCCCATCGGAGCAGGATCAGATGCAGAACGCATTTCGTCTGGAATGATTTGTCGTTTAAAATTATTGGTGTTTATTCTTGGTTCCCAAAAAGCGCCATGAAAATCATTGGTGTCATGGCGTCAACTGCTATTTTTAGAATCAAGGCACCTTGATCTTCGAGCAGCTCTTTTTAGAATTTCATGACGACAGGCTCGTGCTTGAAAGACCAAATGGTCGCGGTGACGGTTCCAGGCTTGAAGTAGAGGACCATGGTATTGTCGTCATCGGCGGAATACATTGACTTCAGGCCTTCGTATTCGTCCAGCATCGACGCTTTAGCTTCACGGCGCTTGTCGTCAACCAGTTCGCCTGACACGCGGATCCATTCTTCCCCCTTCAGGGCGCAGAGTTCCACCTTGTTATTGGCAAGCATTTGCTTCGCCACGTTTTTCTTTCGTCCTGCCTGGATGTAGAGCTTGCCTTCAAAGATGTGAATTGTCCCGAACGGACGAACCCTTGGCTGGTCGTTGTCCATGGTTGCGATGAAGTAATGCTTTGCATCCTTGATGAACTGATAGGTTTTTTGCATTGACATCTTGTTTTCCTTCATAGGTTTGCAGTTGCTGGCGACTGAGCAATCGATTGATACTCAAAGTTCCAAATCACCGCCGCAAAGCTTTTCGCGCTTTTTTTGAGCCTGCGGCGCTTTTTTATTTTCTTTGCGAGGCAACCAGTGTAAACTCGTCCCCCGGCAAACATTCCGACAGCCAATAATCCTTGCCCGTCTCCACCTTCGCCGGCAATTCCACCCGGAGGCATCCGGCATTTCTCTGGCTGTACGCTTCCCCCACCCACGTTTTCCCATCCGCCGCATACAATGCCAGCTTTCCACGCGCCAATACAAGCAACGGCGAAACAACTCCAATCCGCTGCTGTTCGTCAAAACTCTCAAACCGGAATAGCCCCCGAACCGGACTCTGATCCAGCAGCTTTACCGTCTTGCCCGACACCTCACCAACCTGGTACGCAGCTTTGCCCGCAGTGAAGAAAGCGCCCTTGATCGCCAGCTCCGCCGGAATCTCGCGATCCAGTGTCAGCGTCTCGCCCTTTAGATCCACCGCAACAACCTTCGCCTTGAAGGCCGGCTTCTCCCCATAGCTATAGGAAGACTTTTCCTTGCCGTCCTGATCGACCAGCACCGCGCCGCTCTGGCCGGCAAACGCGAATCCGTCAAGCTTGAACTCCGATTGTGGCGCGACCGCGTCAAAGCAATAGAGCGTGTCGCCATTGTCAAGCTTGATCTTGAGCACAACAACTTCTTCGGTCTGCTTCAATGCCTCAACGGAACTGATTAACGTTCCCGGTCCATTCTCCAGCACCGTGACGAAGCTGGATTTAAGGTTTTCCTCTCCCTCTCCGGCCACTCGGCGTCGGGTTACGAACACCACCTTGTCCGGCGCTCCGCGCTGGGTTCTCGGCGGCGGTCCCTCACTCAGGAACAGCGTTTCTGCATCGCCGGCTACCGGATGGATGCGCAGATAAGTCCCTTTGCCGCTCGCAAACAGCCCTGCGGTCTCCGACACTGGAAGCGTCAGTACCGCGCCGGTTCGGTTCGCTCCGCTCCTGACGTTGGTCAGGTACTGGTATCCGCTGCCGCGATAGCCTCCGAAACTGCGTGGGCCCTTGATCTCTCCGGCATAACGCGGATCGTCATAGAAAGCGCCGAATTCAACCTTTTCCCCAGCCAGCGTGCCGCCGGACTGCGGCTTGAGTTCGAGATTGGTCTCCACTTTTTCGCCCGCGCTGTGGAAAAAGAGATCGTGCTGCTTGCCGCCCGCCGCGCGGAAGACATCCAGCACAATCATCTTGCCTGGCTCCGGCTCGACAACCAGCCCCGAGCGTTCGTACTTGGTCATGCCGGGATAAACATCCGGCGCTTCCGCCCGGATATACTGGGCGAATTTGCCTGGATCATAAGCGAGAATCCGGCCGGTTCTGTTGTCCTGCGCCTTGGCATCGACTACCATCGTATTATGTGACAGTGTGTTTCTATAAAAGGCGAAAAGGGAGGGATCGTCCCCCGACGCACTGTCGGGATAACCGAAGTCCGGCATCAGCGGTCCGGTCCCGGTGAAAAGCTCGATATGCAGCGCGTCGCGGTGCTTGTGGCCGGGATAAAAACCGAAACTGAGCCAATATGCCACTGGTTTCTCCCGGTTTTCGTTCTGTAGCGAAGCGACTCCGTAGGCGGAGAGCAGGTTGCTGCGGTAGCCGAAGAGAGGATCGGCGAGTTTCTCCGCCACTTCCCGTTCTGCCGCTGGCAGCCGCCTGGCAGTCAACAGTAGCGCCGCGCTCTCCGGGCACGGATTGGTGGCAAAGGAATAACGCAAGGTATCGATCGAGCCTGCGTAAATCTTCTTCCCTCCGATGTTTCCCGTGTCGCCCGATGACGGTGAATAGGCGCCGCAGACTACCAGCTTGGCGGGATAGGTGAAAAGGCGTTTCGAAGACGGATGAAGCTCGGCGTAGTTTATCCCGTAGTCGCGTAACATGTCAACTACCATTGCAATGCAGTTGAGCCACAGCCCATTGTACTCCGGCGATTCCATCGGCGCACCGTCGCCAAAGACGTTGTCGTAGAGCACATAGTCAAAGGGCGTGCTGGAAGGCACCGAGTTTTTGCGGTAATCGGTCACCCAGCGGACCATCGCTTGATCGTCAGGATCGCCGCCGCGGCCCTTGAGGGCAATCGCGATCTTGAGCAACGCCCGCTGATGCATCCCGAAGTTGCCCTGAATCCGACCGTTTCCCGACATGATGTCGTTGGCCATCACCCGGAGCATGTTGTTTTCAATATTGGCCCGGATTGCGTCGTTGTCCTTGCCGGTCACGGCGCGGAGAGCGGGGCTTTCCTGGTCCAGCACTGGTGCGACCTTGTGCCAGGAATCGGCAACACTTGTGGCGATCCCGGTCTCCCAGATCGTGTTTATAATCCGGCCGGTGTATCGCGGATTAACTTCCTCGGCGTAGCGGGATTGTTTGTTGTGATCGTAGCGGGGATAATACTCGGCGAGTTTATCCAGCATCACGACTGCGCGTTCGGCAAAGGCAGAATCGCCGGTGCGGACGTAGGCATCGGCCAGTTGCGGCAGCAGGCTCCCTGCCCAGCGCTTCATTGTCCAGTGATTGTAGTAGGCGACGAACCAGTATTTCCCCGGCTTGTCGCCGTCTTTCCAGCCGCGACCGTCATCGACGTATTTGCCGGTCAGGAGCGATCGATCCTTGAAGTCGCTCTTGAGAAAGGCAGCGTAATCGTTGTCCGGGAACACCGTTTTGCACTCCGGGCACTGGAGTTTGAAGGGTTTGGTTTCGTCGATGATCCAGCTGTAGCGCCCATGTTTTTTGATTTTGTCGCCGCAGACCGGGCAACCTTCGCGGTGCACGTCAAATGCGCGCGGCACTTCCGGCGGGGTGATCAAGGCGGCGTATTCCGCCAGCGGCCGCTCTGCCAGCTTCTTTTCGTTTGCGGTCAATTCGGGGGCGGCGATCACCGCCGTTGACCATACCGTAACCAAAGTTGCAATGAGAAAATTTTTCATAGCTCTCCCTTAGACTCTTCAAATTGCCTTAAAACGCACTGTTTTCTTACTTGGAGACAACTGATTATTCCGAGCGGACCCACGCCGTCTCCTTGGGTTTGGTAGACACATCTGGATAGCGGGGATTCAGTTATTTTATCATAACGTTGCTATTTAGTCAAGAACGAGCCCATAGTCTGCATCCCACTGCGCAAGTTGCTTTGCCAAGACCGTACGTTCTTGTTCGTCCATATTTGGGAAAGAGTTTAGAAGGTCTGTGTAGCTATTGCCCCGCACGGCTACGGGCTCGGTATGACCATCGGCGAAAGCGACTGTGACATGGTTTCTATGATTGCCGAGCTTTTCAATGATGATTGGCACAGCCGATGGCTTGCTCATTTTTTCAATAGAAACAGGATAGGTGACCAGGAGGTACGAGGGCTGGTTGTCGTCTGAAGATCCTGGGCAGCGGAATACTTCATTATCCCAGGCATAGGACATGAGCAGCGACATTTCCGTGGGAGGAGCTTTATATTCATCGACATATATTGCATATCCGCGGCTGATTTTCTTGACATTGTTTTCGCAGCGGACCACTCTGGCTCGATTCCGCGCTGTGCTCAAGGCTGGCAGTAGCATGGCCGCCAGGATAGTTGCGAAGAAGAATTGACAGAAGAGGCCGATGCCGATGCTCAGGATGACCCCAGTTCTACCGAGCTTGTCGTTGAAGGGTATGCCATGTTTATCGGCGGTAACAGTTAGCATTTCAACAATGATCCAGATGAAAACTCCCAAGGGTATGATGATGGTCCACCCGAGAAGGCTGAGAAGCAGCAATTTGATTATGCCGTGCGCGGTATGACCGCTGTATATGTTGTGGATTCCGAGTTGACCGAATAGAACAGCGAGCATGCAATAGACCATGTGGCTTTTGGCGGCAGGTACGGGAATGGTCGTAGGGCTGGGAGCCTGGGTGATTTCCGAGAGCGGGACGTTGCATTTTGGGTAGCTGTAACTTGCAGCCTGAATACTATCCTCGGTCTCATAGTCTTGCTTGCAGTTTTGGCAGTCGACTTTTTTCATCGTTTGAATCCCTGAGAATATTCGTCACGGTTGGGAATATGTTCTACTATCAGCCGGAATCTTGTTTTTGTGAAAGATTTTCTGAAAGCCAATCCTTAAGCCATTGGCACACAATTACTTTTCCCGATTGTTCCGAATGATTGTAGATGCCTCTACAAGGTACAGTCCTCCGGTGGGCTTTTCACTCCAGGCCGAAGCCAGGGTTTAAGCATGGTCAGGCGCCTGCGGCGCAAAGTCTTACATCTTCTCGTTCTATTCATGCATACCATGCATTTCCCTGGTTTGACTGGGTATATGTCCATGCATATACACTATATGTGAAGCCAGTCGCGTCAAGTTGATCATCCCTTAAAAAAATAGATAACTTGAAAAAGTAAACGCAGGTAGTGCTTAAAAATGTTCGTTTACATTTTCCAGATAATACAACATCAAAATTGCCATTTCCCGGCATTGTAATCATGCTAAAACAATTTATACTATAAGTCAGCTCAAACGCGAAGGAAAAGTTGGCAGCGACGCTTTAAGTCGTTCCCATCTGCCACTAGGCAAAGACCATCCACAACAGCAACCAAGGACAGTACCATGGACAAACGTTACAACCTCAACAATAAGCTTGCCCAGAAACTCAAGGGCGGCGTGATTATGGACGTTAGTTCCCCGGAACAGGCACATATCGCCGAAGCCGCTGGTGCATGCGCCGTCATGGCGTTGGAACGCATTCCGGCGGACATTCGCGCGGCCGGCGGAGTTTCCCGCATGAGCGACCCGAAAATGATCCGCGGCATCCAGGAGGCAGTGTCTATTCCCGTCATGGCCAAAGTGCGCATCGGCCATATTTGCGAGGCGCAAATCCTCCAGGCCATTGACATCGACTTCATTGACGAAAGCGAAGTGCTGTCTCCTGCCGACGACGTCTACCACATCGACAAGACGCAGTTCACCGTACCCTTCGTCTGCGGGGCCAAAGACCTCGGCGAGGCTCTCCGCCGTATCAGCGAAGGCGCAGCCATGATTCGTACCAAGGGCGAACCCGGCACCGGCGACATTATCCAGGCCGTCCGCCACATGCGCATGATCATGAGCGATATTCGTCGCATTCAGTCCATGCGGCAAGATGAACTTTTCCAAGCTGCCAAGGTTCTGCAGGTCGATGTCGCCCTGGTCAACTATGTCCACGAAAATGGCAAACTGCCCGTGGCGAACTTCGCCGCCGGCGGCGTTGCCACGCCCGCCGATGCCGCGCTGATGATGTATCTAGGCGCCGAAGGCGTCTTCGTGGGATCGGGCATCTTCAAGTCCGGCGACCCGGCCAAGCGGGCGGCCGCCATCGTCAAAGCAGTGGCCAACTACAAGGACACCAAGATGCTCGCTGAACTCTCCGAAGATCTCGGCGAGGCCATGGTCGGCATCAACGAAGATGAGATCAAGCTGCTGATGGCCGAGAGGGGCAAGTAATTCAAGAACATTGGCGTGCCGCCCCTGCCCCGGGGCTTTGCAGAGCACCAGAAAGAGCAGGTTAAGAGCTAATGTACCTAAACTAATTAGTGCCTCGGGTAGGCTTTTGCCGTTTCAAGGCATCTAAATCTGTGTCCAGGAATCGAGGACGCTCTCTGTCCGCGCCTGGATGTCAAGCTACCCAACTTGGTTCGCGCACTATGATGTTGATTGATTTTTTTTTTGCAATAGTTTTACGCAAAACCAGGGGATTCGACATGTTGCGACGTATGTTTCTTCTTTCCGCCTTGCCGTTTGTCATCCACGCCCTTCCGCCTCAACCAGCCGAGTTTTCAGGCAATTTTTGCGCTGCATTCAAAACTGCCTTCCAGGGGCTTGTAACCGAATCGGCATCGCATTCCGACTTCACTTTGCCGGCGAAAGGCATCAAGATCCTGGTCTGGTCCCACGCAGGGCAAAAGCAAGATCCGCAATCGCCCGAAGACATTCAAGCCTTGCTGAAATTTGTCCAGGACGGCGGCTTGTTTTTCCTTTGCTCGGCTGTACCTACCCAGGCTTTTCAAGGGAAGGATGTCTTTGATGTTAGCCCTGGTGCCGATTTGCTGGGCGCCAAAAACTATGTGTACAACAACCCGAAAGCCGAGTTGCACGGCGTAGCTAAACAATTGTTCACGCCGAAGAACAACCCGTATGCCAATATGGAATACAATAATCCTGGCTTGGGTGGTCTGTCAAGCATGGTAGTACTCATGGGGACCGACACGGTTGCCAAGCTTGGCGTCAACCGCATCGGTGCAGGCGCCGTGATTTACAGCTCGGACGTACCTAACAATCCCCAGTATGCCGCCGCCTTGAGGAAATTGCTGACTACATTGCTAGAACCCAATGGGCTACAGCGCCTTTTCCCCGCGCAGAGCAGCAATCAGGCCGTTACCGTCGGCGGAAAAGTCCTGCATCTGGCCTTGGCGTCGGACAGCATGAAATCACCTCTGAACGACCTGTTGCCGAAGCTGCTGGAAACAGACAACTTTGCTCCGATCATTGGCGAACCCAGCCTGCTGATCCATGTAGGCCGTACCGCCTATGTCAACAGTTTGGGACTGGACTTCGACTCCTTGCATCCCTATGGCTATTACATCGTCATGCATGATGGTAGGAATCTCGTCCTGGCTGGGAAAAACAATTCCGGCACAAACTATGCGGTGATTGACTTCCTCAAGCGCTATTTGGGCTATCGGCGGTTTCTTGGCACGGCGGAGCTAAATGAAATTATCCCCAAGCGGCAACAGCTCCTGCTTCCTGCCACGTTGGAATTTCGCGAAGAACCCGACATCCATTCCTATATCTTGGCCTGGGGCGGGGATGCGGCGGTATTTGGGCGCAACTCCCGCTTGACTTGCCAGGCTACCCATGCCTTGGATAGCTTGGTACCACCAGCCCAATATGGCGAGTCGAATCCCGAGTTCTTTCCCATGATTAACGGCAAGCGCGTTAAAGTTGTTGATGGCAAAATCAATGGTCCATGGAATCCATGCGTAACCAACCCGGTTTTGCCCAAGCTCGTGGCTAGATATGCGGATGAATACTTCAGCAAGCATCCAGACAACCTGGGCCTGCCGATGGGGGTCAATGACGGCGGCGGCGATTGCCAATGCCCGAACTGCAAGGCGGAATTGGAACGGACCGGCAACCAATATGCCCGGTTCTATAACAGGGCGGGCGCTGTATTGGCGGAAAAATATCCGGACAAGCTGATTAGCTTCATTGCCTACGGCGCTGCGTCAACCCAGTCGCCAAAGGGCGTCAAGATGCAGCCCAATGTGCTGGTGGAAATCACAGGCATGGGCAGAGTCGGCGCCTACGAGCTTTTCCCGGCTTGGCGCGATTGCGGCATCAAGAATTTCGGGCTTTATGACTATCTCTACACGTTTGGCAATGGCTATGTCATACCAAGATATTATCCACGGGCCATGGCATCGGCTTGGAAAGAAGCGAAAAAAGAATACAACTTGCAGACGATGTGGATGGAGCTCTATCCGGCAACCGGTGTTTTCGATGCTGCCCGGCAATATGTGCTTGATGAGGTAGCGTGGAACATGGATGTCGATGTTGAAGCGCTCCTGGACGACTTCTTCAGTAGCATGTATCAGGAAGCAGCCCAGCCGGTCAAGCGATTCTTCGACCTGCACGAACAAGTCTTCATGCGCCAAAAAAATTGGAAACGACCGATTGACGGATGGCAAAAGTTCTCCCAAATGGACGAATATACCTGGGAAGACCTGCAAAAAATGGAGCAGGAATTGGATGCCGCTAGCAAGATCAAGTTGCAGGAACTGCCTAGGAAGCGGCTTGAGGTCTTGAAGAAGCTCTGGCGCTTTTCCAGTTTGCGCATCCAGGGCAATATCCTGGCTCGCGAGCTGGATGCGATGCAAAACATCAATTCAAAGGCAATGGCGGATAAGTTGGTTGAACTCGTAAAGCGAGGCTATCAAAACATCGCAGATTCCGAAGCCTATGCGATGGGAGATGAAGAGCAAAAACTGATTTTCATCAACACGGAAAGGCAAAATCTTGAGAAAATTAAAAACTACTCCTATCTCTTGCCGCTGCCCAATTTTGAGAAATACAGCGAACCGGCTCTGGAAAGGCTTAGCGGCTATCTCCAGAAAAACAGGCAGAACCTGCCTGCTTTCTACCAAAAGCATGCCGCCGACAGTTCGGATGAAAGAACCCGAGCAGCCTTTTTAACGCAAGTCTATATGCGTCAAAACAAGCTTGAGAACCTCGTGCGCAATCCCTCTTTTGAGGAGAGTGCTGGCCCTGGTCGTGAAAGACCCTTGGTGAGCGACCATGTTGAGCTTAGTGGTGTGCCGGGCTGGTCTTCCTGGACTTTCCCCAGTTCAGTAACCAAGTTCTTCCTGAATTCTGAAACGGCGCATAGCGGCAAGTATTCCTGTGCGATCGGCGAGAGGCAAATAGGTGGCTCGATTATCTCCTACGTCGGGCTGCAGCCGAATTGCCGTTATCGGTTAACTTTCTGGGTGCGGCGCAACCGTGGCGACGAGGGCTTTGGCATGGGGGCGGCCAGCGTGCGCATGCAGGGTGCAAGAGGCTGGCTTGATGATGGCAGCGCCATATCCGTCGCCTATCCGCCGGAATGCGAGAACAAATGGGTTAAGTGCAGCACTGTTTTCACGGCGCCGAATGAGCCGGCTACCGCCCTGATCCTGCTTTCAGCAACCAAGCAGGCACCGGGAGTGTGGACGGCCTTTGACGATGTCAGCCTGGAAAAAGTCTATGATCCGGAAGGCGTGAGATAATTGGGAAGACGATTGAGCATTGTCGCCACGCCTCGAGCGAAAGCCGAAAAAGGGCGAGGGAATTTTTCAAAAAAAAATTGTTTTGATGACTTGCCTTGCGCCGTTCGTGTGCTATTTTTACAGGTCATCAAAACAATGAAACGAAAAAAGTTGTTGGATGACAGGAATTGGAAGCCCTTGGATTTAGGCAGGGGTAGCAGTTAAAGTGAATCAGTAGAGACGATGGAAATGACAGCAGTGGTTGCAAATCAAGTGGCAGTGGCCGGGATCGTATGGTCTTGGCGATGGTGGATACTGCCGGGGCGCCGCTGTTGTTTTGGCTGCCTGTGATGTGCATGAATAGGATTGCACCGCACTAGCAGGGAGAAATTGTAAGAGAAGACAATAGTGGGCCGCACCGGCGTGATAGAACCTGGTGCGGCCTTTTTGTGTTTTGATTTTTGATCAGGCGGCGCCAGGGGGTACTGGGGCGCTGGTAAAGAGTAGCAGTGAATTGGTAAAGGTGATGGAAATGATGACAGCAGTTGCAGTTCAGATGATGGTGATTGGGATCTTGTTGTGGTGGTCTTGGCGATGGTGGGCATCGCCGGAGCACCGCTGTTGTTTTTGGCTGCCTGTAATGTGTGTGTGGAGAATTTCATCGCACTAGCAGGGAGCAAGTGTAAGAGAAAACAAGTGGGCCGCACCGGCGTAATAGAAACCTGGTGCGGCCTTTTTGTGTTTAGAGCATTGAATGTCAGATAAAAGGAGTATTGAAATATGTTGAAGCCGTCGTTTGGTGAATTTGAGGCGTTGGCGAAAGGGCACGATATCGTGCCGGTGTATGGCGAGTGCCTGGCGGATCTGGAGACCCCTGTGTCGGTGTTGAGCCGCTTTGCCGGTGATGAACATGTGCTGCTGCTGGAAAGTGTTGAGGGCGGGGAGCGTTTTGGGCGTTATTCGTTCATCGGGGTCAATCCACACGGAGTGTTTACGGTCGCGGATGGGAAGGCAAGCTACGAAGAGAATGGTGTGCGGCGGGAACTGGCCCATGAGGGCAATGCGCTGAACGCGCTGAGGCAGGTGGTAGGCGATCGACGGGTGGCGCCGACGCCGGGGCTGCCGCCGTTGTTTGGCGGCGCATTGGGCTATATCGGATACGAGGCAGTGAATCTGTTTGAAGAGCTGCCGCCACCGAAAAGCAGGCCTGCGACGCCCGACAGTGTGTTTATGGTCACGGATGAAATGATCGTGTTCGACAATGTCACGCATACGATCAAGGTAATCATTTGCGTGCGTACGGAAGACTATGCGACCTTGCGCGATGCTTACGATGACGCCGAAGTGCGTGCGGAAGTGCTGATGAAGCGAATCGAGGTGCCTTGCCGGTTGCGTCGCGAGGCGCCACTGGCCGGCACGTTGCCTCACTTGGAAAGCAATATGCGGAGGGAGGAGTTCTGCGCGATGGTCGAGAAGGCTAAGGAATATATCCGGCAGGGCGAGGTCATTCAAGTGGTGTTATCCCAGCGTTTTTCGGCACCGGCGATGTCGTCGCCGCTGCAGATTTATCGGGCGTTGCGCCTGATCAATCCTTCTCCCTATACCTTTTTCCTGAAGTTGGGAGGGCTGGTTTTAGCCGGGTCGTCGCCCGAGACGATGGTTAAGCTTGAGCGTGGTCGCTCGTCATTGCGACCGATTGCGGGAACGCGGCGCCGTGGCAAGACGCCGGCCGAGGATAGTGCCTTGGCCGATGAGCTGCTCAGCGACGAGAAGGAGCGTGCGGAACATCTGATGCTCGTGGATCTGGGGCGAAATGACCTCGGAAGGACAGCGGTGCCGAACAGCGTTCAGGTAAAGACGTTCATGAGCGTGGAACGGTACTCGCATGTCATGCATTTGGTGAGCGATGTTGATGCCATGATAGATCCCAAGGCCGATGCGCTGGACTTGATCAGGACGACTTTTCCAGCTGGGACGCTCTCGGGCGCGCCGAAGATTCGGGCGATGGAGCTGATCAATGAGCTTGAACCAGAACCTCGCGGAGTGTATGGCGGTGGCGTTGGATACCTGAGCTACAATGGCAACATGGATTTGGCGATCACGATCCGTACGATCGAAATGCGGGACAATAAGGTATACATCCAGGTCGGCGCGGGAATCGTGTATGACTCCGTGCCCGATAACGAATATGAGGAGACGATCAATAAGGCAAAGGCGCTGTTCAAAGCGGTCAATCTTGCCGCGAATGGGATTCATTTGTCAGCAGATTGACGCCGGATGTGTTTTTCTCGCACGAAGGCGCGATGAATGTTGGATTGGTTTGATGAAAGATTTAACAAAGTGGGGTATAAGATGATTCTAGTCATAGATAATTACGATTCGTTTACTTACAATCTGGTGCATTTGTTGTATTCGCTGAACGCCGATGTGGTAGTGCGTCGCAACCGGGAGATTGCAGTTGCCGAGGCGCTGGACATGCGAGCAGACGGGTTGTTGTTTTCGCCGGGACCAGGTCGGCCGGCAGATTCGGGCATTATGGAAGAGCTGATTCGATTGGCGGCAGAGGAGTCGATGCCGATGCTCGGAGTGTGTTTGGGACATCAGGCAATTGGCGAGGTGTTTGGCGCGGAAGTGGTGCCAGCGGCGCAGATTATGCACGGAAAGATATCACGGATCAGCCACAATGGCGAAGGGCTGTTCGCGAAGCTTAAAAATGATTTCAAGGCTGTGCGATATCATTCCCTGGCGTTAAAGGAGGCGACCTTGCCGGAGGTTCTGGAGGTGACGGCGCGGGCAGACGACGGCGAAATCATGGGCGTGCGGCATCGGACGTTGCCCATACATGGCATCCAGTACCATCCGGAATCCATTATGACCACCAATGGCAAACAACAACTGGAAAATTTTTTGAAGATTGTCGAAGACCATAAAAGAAAAGGAGCGTAATCATGTTAAGGAAGTACTTGCAGAAAGTCATGGCCCATCAGGATCTCAGCGTGTTGGAAATGGACGCGCTGTTGGAAAAACTTACGGGCAGTGAGGTGTCCTTTGCCCAGGCTGGCGCCATTCTCACCGCCTTGCAGATGAAGGGCGAGAGCGTCAGCGAACTGGTTGGGGGCGCGGAAATGATGCGACGGCACGCGACCTTCATTGACTGTGGCGGTCGAGAGGTGGTGGACCTTGTCGGTACCGGCGGCGATGGAGGCATCAGCTTCAACATTTCGACCACCTCGGCGCTTGTCGCCGCAGGGGCTGGGGTGGTGATTGCCAAGCACGGGAATCGTGCGGTGTCAGGTAAATGCGGTGCTGCCGATGTGCTTGCCGAGCTGGGATTTGACCTGGCTGTGTCGCCGGCGGCGATGGAGGCCTGCATTTGCACCCATGGAATCGGCTTCATGTTTGCACAGAAGATGCATCCGGTCATGGGCAAGGCGGCGCCATTGCGTCGGGAACTGGGCATCAGGACGATCTTCAACATGCTCGGACCCCTATGCAATCCGGCTGGGGCGACGCGGATGGTCGTGGGCGTCTATGAGGCGCGATTGACTGAGTTGTATGCGAATGCACTGAAAGCGCTTGGCGTAAAGCACGCAATGGTCGTACATGGCAATGACGGCTTGGACGAGATTAGCTGTTGTGAGACGACGCGTGTGACCGAACTCAAGGACGGCAGCTTGCGTAGCTATGAGATTTATCCTGAGATGTTCTTGGGCGAATCGTACGACATAGCCGATATCGCCGGCGGTGATCCCGCGCAGAACGCTGCGATTTTGAGGAGCGTGGTTGACGGTGTGGAGCGTGGGGCGCCGAGATCGGTGGTGTTGTTGAATGCGGCAGCGGCCTGCTATGTGGCTGGTCGGGCAAAGGATCTGGCTGAAGGTATAGGAATGGCGGCGGAGTCCATCGACAGTGGCGCTGCCGCCGCGAAGCTGGCGACCTTGATTGCGGAAAGTCGGGGTGCAATATGATTGCCCACGGGAGTAAGGACATGACCATTCTGAATCAAATTGTTCGGGATTTGCTGCCAAGTTTGACGGCAAGCAAAGAACGTCTGCCTTTAAGGGAGTTGGAGATCATGGCGAAGGATTCGCCACTGCCCAAGGATTTTGCGGACGTGTTTCGGATGCCGGGTCTGCATGTGATTGCGGAGTTGAAGAAGGCATCGCCGTCAAAGGGCGTGATTCGTCCGAACTTCGACTACTTGGAATGCGCACAGGCACTCGAGTCGGCAGGAGCAGCAGCCTTGTCGGTGCTGACGGAAGAGAATTATTTCTTGGGTAGCTTGCGGGTACTGAAAGAGGTCGCCCAACAGGTGGATATCCCCTTGTTGCGCAAGGACTTCATTGTTGACCCCTATCAGATTTGTGAAGCACGCTTGCATGGCGCATCGGCGGTGTTGTTGATTGCGGCCTTGCTGCCTGCCGGTGAATTGGCACGTCTAAGCGACTACGCAAAGAGTTTAGGACTGACCGTGCTTGGCGAAGCGCACAATGAGGAGGAACTAAAGACGCTGTTGGGTTGCGATATAGCGTTGATTGGCATTAACGCACGGGATTTGCATAGCTTTGGCACAAACACAAGCGAGGCCAACAAGCTGCTTGGACGGGTGCCAGCGGATCGCATTGCCATTGCCGAAAGCGCGATGAACAATCACGAAGACCTCGTGCGTGCCAAGCAAGCGGGTGCGCGTGGATTTTTGGTAGGCGAGGCGCTTATGCGCGCAGAATGCCCGGGCGACAAGCTCAAGGAGATGCTATGCGGCCACGTGTGAAATTGTGCGGCATGACGCGGGTAGAGGACGTACGGGCAGCAGTGGAGGCCGGTGTGGACTACGTGGGATTTGTGCTGGTTGCTTCATCGCGACGTCGGGTGTTGCCATCGGCGTTGGACGAGCTGATCGCTGCGGTTGCTCCGGCACGGGCGGTGTGCGTGATTGCTGACGAGGCATTGACGGTTGCACGGCGCTTGGCGGCGGCACATCCTTCGCTGATTATGCAACTGCACGGGCAAGAAAGCGCCGAGTACGCGCAGGCGTTGGCGGCCGATGGCGTTGAAGTGTGGAAAGCAGTGGTATTGAATGATGACGACGATCTGTTGCGCTACGCGGATTTTCCGGCGGCGCGGCTGGTGGTTGACGCCGCGCAAGGCGGTTCAGGTCGCCTGTGCGATTGGCGCTTGGCGGCGGCACTGGCGTCGCGTCGCCCAGTGTTGCTGGCGGGCGGGATTGGTCCGGGCAACGCGGTGGTGGCTTGGCGGGCGACTGGTGCTTGGGGTTTGGACTTGGCCAGCGGCGTGGAGGACGCGCCGGGCATCAAATCAATCGAAAAGATCAATAAACTCATGACCGCGTTGCGGTCGCTAGACAAGGAGTAGTAAACGATGAAAACTCATTATGGAATATATGGTGGCCAGTACGTTGCCGAGACGCTGATGCCCATTTTGCATGAACTGGAAAAAGAATACCTGGCTGCCCGGGAAGATCCGGCATTTCAGGAGGAATTCAGGTCTTTGTTGAAGAATTATGTTGGTCGCGAGTCGCCCCTGTATTATGCGCGGCGGTTGAGCGAGCATCTTGGCGGTTCTCGGATTTATTTGAAACGGGAAGATTTGAACCATACTGGTGCGCACAAGATCAACAACACAATCGGACAAGCTCTGCTGGCAAAGCGAATGGGCAAGACGAGGTTGATTGCTGAGACGGGCGCCGGCATGCATGGCGTGGCAACGGCGACGGTCGCGGCGCTGTTCGGCTTTGAATGCGAGGTCTTTATGGGAACGACGGATATTGACCGACAAGCGGTCAATGTGGAACGCATGCAGACCCTGGGAGCGTCAGTTCGACCAGTCAGCGAGGGGTCGGCAACGCTCAAGGATGCCATGAACGAGGCGCTGCGAGATTGGACGGCGAGGTCGGCTGACACGTTTTATGTCATCGGGACGGTGGCTGGTCCCCATCCCTATCCGCTGCTGGTCAAGGATTTCCAGTCGGTCATAGGTGAAGAGGCACGTCGGCAATGCCTGGAACAGACTGGACGGTTGCCGGACGAGGTCGTCGCCTGTGTCGGCGGCGGTAGCAATGCGATGGGCATCTTCGCGGGCTTTTTAGAGGACAGCGACGTGGCGTTGACGGGCGTGGAAGCCGGCGGTGCGGGCATTGCCACAGGCAAGCACGCCGCAAGCATCACAGGCGGTCGCGTGGGCGTACTCCATGGCAGCAAAACCTACCTGCTTCAGGATGACAACGGACAAGTATTGGAGACGCATTCGGTCTCTGCCGGTCTGGATTATCCAGGCGTGGGACCGGAGCATTGTTTTTTGGCGGACAGCCGGCGAGCACGCTATGTAACCGTTGATGACGAAGAAGCCGTTGACGCTTTTGCCATGTTGGCACGCTTTGAGGGCATCATACCTGCCCTGGAGAGCTCGCACGCGCTGGCCTATGCCATCCGTACAGCGCCAGCGCAGAGTCGGGATAGGATTGTCGTCGTCAATTTGTCGGGTCGCGGTGACAAGGACATGGATTCGATTCGGCGCTTCCGTAAACAACAAGCCGCTTCGGCAAAATAAAGGACAATGGGTGTTTGACGATTAAAAGTGAAGGAGTCGTTATGGATAAAATACAAAAAATCTTTGCATCATGCGCAACGGTAGATCGAGCGGCATTGGTGATATTTTGCAGTTGTGGCTATCCGGACATGGATAGCAGCGAACAGATCATTGAAGACGCGATAGCCGCCGGCGCGGATATCATCGAACTGGGTGTGCCTTTTTCAGACCCGATGGCCGATGGCGCGGCCATTCGCCAGGCATCAGAGGTGGCGCTGCGACAAGGCGCCACATTGAAGGGCGTGCTGGCAATGGCAGAGCGGCTCAGCAAGCGGCATCCCGATACGGGATTCATTCTTTTCAGCTATATGAATGTGATGCTCAATTACGGACTGGACGCATTGTGCAATGAGCTACGGCGGATTGGCGTCGATGGCATTTTGGCGGTGGATCTGCCCTTCGAGGAGAGGGCCGAGCTGGCTGACCCATGCCGGTCGGCGGGGCTGCATCTCATACCGTTGGTATCGCCGATGACGTCGCTTGAGCGTGCGGCGATGATTATGGGCGAGGCTACGGGCTTTGTCTATAGCGTGAATATCTGTGGTATTACGGGTGTCCGCGAGAAGTTGCCCCCTGAAGTTGCTGAGCGTCTGGCGTCTCTCAAGGAGCGGTCGCCAGTACCGGTGGCGGCAGGCTTTGGCATCGCCGATGGTGCGTCGGCGAAGGCAATTGCGCGGGTCGCTGACGGCGTCGTGGTCGGCTCGGCAGTGATCAACAAGCTACTGGCACCCGGTGAGCTGGAGACGCGTCGGCGCGATGCGAGCGAGTTGGTGAGGACTTTGGCAGGGAGTATGTCGCGCCATGCATGACGATGTGAATATTGCGTCCTGTGAGTTGTTGAGTTCGCCGGAGACCGTTCGGCGGGAGCTGCCGGTGAGTGTGGCGTTGCAAAAGCAGATACGGCAATGGCGGCGAGAAGTGGTGGACATCATCACGGGGCGTGATCGGCGTTTGCTGGTGATTGTGGGACCTTGTTCGGTTCATCATCCTGCCGGGGCATTGGAATACGCCAGGCGGCTACGGGATCTGCGTGATCGCGTGGCCGACCGATATTGCCTGGTGATGCGCGCGTATTTTGAAAAACCGCGCACGACACTGGGATGGAAGGGGCTGATCTACGACCCGGATCTCAATGGCGACTACAATCTCGAAAAGGGCATTGTCACTGCTCGGCAACTGCTGCTGGATTTAGCGGCGATGGGGTTGCCTGCTGCATCGGAGGTGCTCGATCCTGTTATGTCTGTGTACTTGACGGATCTGCTCAGCTGGGCGGGCATCGGCGCGCGGACGTCGGAGTCGCCGACCCATCGGCAGCTGGCTAGCGGGCTGCCGACCGCCGTTGGGTTCAAGAATGGAACCGATGGGGGGCTGAAAGTCGCCTTGGACGCCTTGGCGACGGTGTCGTCGCCGCATAGTTTTATCGGCGTTATGCGCAATGGGCATACAGGAGTGTTTCGGACGCGTGGCAATCCATACGGTCACTTGATCCTGCGAGGCGGCAGCGACGGGCCGAATTACGATGCGAAAGGCATTGCAGAGGCACGGTCAATGCTGGCCGCTGCCGGGCTTCGGCAACGATTGGTGGTCGATTGCAGCCACGGGAACTCCAATAAGGACTGGCAACGACAGAGCGTAGTGTTCGCCGATGTGCTTGCTCAAGCCCGAGGTAGCACGAATGAAGACGCTATCGCCGGTATGATGCTGGAGAGTTACCTCAAGGCTGGCCGACAACAGGTCACGCCCGGAACGGCTGTGGCGCCAGACATCTCCGTCACCGATGCGTGCATGTCGTGGGAAGATACCGCTCGCCTTTTGCTCTGAAGGGTTGAAGCTGTTCAGGCTGACTGAGCTGGAACAGACGGTCGGACAGGTCGGACAGGTCGGACAGGTCGGACAGGTCGGACAGGTCGGACAGGTCGGACAGGTCGGACAGGTCGCAGGTCGGACAGGTCGGACAGGTCGGACAGGTCGGACAGGTCGGACAGGTCGGACAGGTCGGACAGGTCGGACAGGTCGGACAGGTCGGACAGGTCGGACAGGTCGGACAGGGCGGTGGGGCAGATTGGCTTCAGCTTCTTTTTAAGAGTTATTGGTTGCCGGACAACGCTTGTTTTTCACGGCTGAGGGCGTCGTTGAGGTAGCGGATTTTGTTGCGGGTGCCGGAGCCGAAGTCGATGGCCTGTTTTGGGCAGCGATGCACACAGGCGAGGCAGAGCGAACACTGGGCTTTGACCCAGGCTGGGTGTTTTTCCTGAAGGGCAATCGCTTTTTCGGGACAGATGCTGGCGCAGAGTCCGCAGCCGTCGCAGGAGTCTGAAACGCGGAAGTTTTTGGTATTTCGGCTTTTGTTGTACCGAGGGTAGATCAATTTGGTGATCAATGATGGCAGTGGACCTTTGCAACGGATGTAGTCGCCTTTGACTTGGCGGCAGATCTGTTTCTGGATGTCAAGGAGGTCGGCGTTGGCGCGTTTGAGGATCTGTTGTTGTTTTTCGGCAGTTGGGACAGTGAAGAGCGGGATGTAGGTATCGGGCATCTTCACTGCAAATTGTGCAAAGAGTGGTATTTCTTTGGCGGCGAGAGCTTGTTCGAAAAGACGTCCGGTCTGACCGGCGGCACCGCCGCAAGTCAGTACGAGGTAGATATACGGATTCTGCGGCAGCTTCAGTTCGAGACGCTGGATGAATTCGAGGACAGCGTTGGGAATGCCGAAGAAATAGACGGGGAAGACAAAGCCGATGCTTTGCTCGTGCGTGGCGTCAAAGGCGTAATTGGAGTTGCGATGCGATTGGGTGATCGAGACGATCGTTTCGTTTTTTGAACGAAGCTTCTCGACTGCGAAGAAGGAATTTCCAGTTGCGGTAAAGTAGAAGATCATAGCAGTTACCTCGTGTTGTTTTTTTCCGTGGAAGCCACAGTTTTTTTAACTTACGCGAAGGCACGAAGAGACCAAAGTTCGGGGCAGAACCCCGAACTTTGAAATATCATCCACATGCGCGGATGAACGTTTAGATAAAGAGCGTGTTATTGCTGTTTTTGGCCATCGCGACGAAGCTGGCAACACCGGCGACTTCATCTACCTCGATAAGTTCGTCGCGGGTGATGCCCATGATGTCCATCGCCATTTCGCAGGCGATGAATTTGACGCCGAGTTCGCGAGCTTGACTGATCAGTTTGGGCAGGTCGGTGACATTTTGCTCTGCCATGACCTGCTTCATCATGGCGGTGCCTGCGCCGCCCATGTTCATCTTGGAGAGGGAGAGATGGTTGGCGCCCTTGGGAAGCATCCAGCCGAAGAGCTTGGACACAAAGGATTTATCCTTGACCCGAACTTTTTCCTTGCGTAGGACGCTGAGACCCCAGAAGGTGAAGAAGATGCCGGTTTTGGCTCCGGCGGCAGCCATGCCACAGGCGATGATCAGAGCGGCCATCACCTTGTCGAAGTCGTTGCTGAAAAGAACGATGGAGGCACCATGACCGGTAGTCGCGACGGCGGCGGTGGCGGGCTTGCTGCCGCCGGCCTTGCGGATGAGGGCTTTCAAGTGATGCGGAGTCTCATTGATCGAGAGGAGCTCATGGCCGGTGGATTTGATCCAGCTATGGAGATCCGGAGTGAAGGAGAGCGGCGCCAGCAGTGATATGCTTTCGCCAGGCTCTATTTTGTCAATTTTCGATTTGAGTTCGACTACGGGGCCGGGACAGGCCAAGGCGCGGACATCCAAGACGATGGCGGGCTCGGCATCGGTCGGCGCGGAATCGGTCGGCTCAGCTGTTTTATCTTGGCGTTCGGCGGGCACGAATGGCTCCGGATTGAAAAGCTTCCAAGTCAGATAGGCGCCGGTGAGATTGCGGACGTCGAAGCCGTTTTGGCGCATGATGCGTTCGGCAAGGTAGGAGCGCTGACCGGACTGGCAACTGACGATGTAGGGCTTGCTCTTGTCGAGTTCGCCGAGGCGACTGCGCAGCGTGCCGAGGGGGATGTTGATCGAGTTGGGTATAGCTCCAAGCTCGTGCTCGGCAACTTCGCGGACATCGATGATGTTGGCATCTGCCGGGAGTTCGTCCATGTAGGCGAGCTGGCTGTCGCCACTAAGGACGTTATTGGCAATCATGCCGGCGAGGTTCACGGGATCCTTGGCGCAGTTGAAGGGCGGCGCGTAGGAGAGTTCGAGGGTCGCCAAATCAGGTGCGGTCATGCCGCAGGTCATGGCGGTGGCAATGACGTCGATACGCTTGTCAACACCGTCTTTGCCGACGGCTTGGGCACCGAGGATTTTGCCGTCTGGGGCGAAGAGCAGCTTCATGCTCAGTCGGTTGGAGCCGGGATAGTAAGAAGAGCTGGAGGCTGGATGGAGGTAGATTTTGTGGTAGTCTATTCCGTTTTGCTTGAGGCGGCGTTCGGTGATGCCGACGCTGGCGGCGGCGATGGTGCCGATTTTGATGATGCAGGTACCGTAGCTGCCGAGGTAGCGGCTTTGGCGGCCGACGAGATTATCGGCAACGATTCGCGCCTGCTTGTTGGCGGGACCGGCGAGTGGCACTGCTGTTTTGCCGCCGGTAATCGGGTCAAGGACTTCGATGGCGTCGCCGGCGGCGTAGATATCCGGATTGGAGGTCTGCAGTTGCTCGTTGACCAAAATGTGACCGCGTGGGCCGGTTTCCAAACCGGCGGCTTTGGCAAGCTCGGAGTTGGGCTTGACGCCGATGCTCATGACAACGAGGTCGGCGGGGAGCTTTTCATCGTCGTCAAGGACTACTGCCAGGTCGTCGCCCTGTTTATCAATGGCGACGACTTTTTTGCCAAGCCTGAGGGCGATGCCCTGCCGTGAGAGTTCCTGGGCGAGAGGCGTGCTCATTTCCTTGTCAACGCTGGGAAGCAGTTGGTCAAGGAGTTCGACGATCGTCACATCGAGGCCGCGCTCGCGGAGGTTCTCGGCGGTTTCCAGGCCGATGAAGCCGGCTCCGACAACGACTGCGCGTTTGGCTCCGTCTTTGACGCGTTGATTAATGGCGTCCATGTCCGGGATGGTCCAGAGGCGCATGACACGTGGGTCGTCAATGCCCGGTATTTGCGCCATGATCGGCGACGAGCCAGTGGCCAAGACAAGCTTGTCGTAGCTTTCCTCGGTGAGGCTTCCATCCTTGCCTCGGATCGTGACTTTGTGGTTTTGCGGGTCAATGGCGGTCACCTCGCTGTTGGTGCGGATGGTGAGATTGAAGCGCTTGGTGAACTTTTCCGGGGTACTTAGGATGAGTGATTCCCGCTGGGGGATGACGCCGCCGAGATGGTATGGCAGACCGCAGTTGGCGTAGGAGATGTACTCGCCGCGTTCGATGAGAATGATTTCGGCCTTTTCGTCCAAGCGACGCAGTCTTGCAGCTGCACCGGCTCCGGCGGCGACACCGCCAACAATGATAACTTTCATCTGATTTTCTCCGTTTTGGAATGGTTATTTAATTGCAGAAGGGGAATAATTTAATCGGGTTAGGGCGATGACAAGTTCCCTGATGAAATCGGTGTTGTCAGCAGGGACGATCAGCAGGGCGGCAAGGTCGGTATCGGTTCTGCCGCTTTGCCTGAGGGTAATCGCGTTTGTTTTGGGTAGTTCAAGGAGTTCGATGTCGTAGAATGGGTAGGATCCTGTGATGGGGAAGTCCCATTTGAATCGTGAGAGTTCGCGGCCGAATTCGGCCTTGTAGAAATCCGAACAAGGATTGATGATGCGGGCGGTTCGGGAGTTTTTGATGGTCTTGCCTCCATCGATGGCGAGGAGATGCTGTCGCGCATCGCCCTGGTATTGCCTTGGCGGGCGATGGAGATTGAAGAGGGCGTAGCGCCCAGCGGGAATGTCAGGGAAGGTAAAGGCGCAACGGCCATCGGAGCCATTGAGGTTGACGATCGGCATCGGTGCGTTGTCGAGTTGTTTGCAGGTGGCACCGCCGGCGAGCTGTGCCTTGTCGGCGCAAGTCATGCGGGCACCGGGGCAGGCGATGATCATGGCGGCTTTGTCGCCATGCTGGCTGTGATGGATGACTACTTCGCCGATGCGCGGTGTACTGTCGCTGCAGGTGACGGTGATGATGTTATTTTGCCAGGTTGCAAGGAGGCCATCGCTAGCGCTGATGCGGGCGTTAGGATTGGCGCCGTTGACGGCGATTTGCGCAGGTTGATCAGGCGTGACGACGAAGAGCTGTTTTTCCATGCCTCGGATGGCACCGAAGGAGGCGCCGCCGGCGAAAATGACGGGTGCTGCGTTTTGGCGGTACTGCATGGTAATCTTGGCGCTGGTGCCGCTGTCGGCTTTGAGGCGGAGCGCATTATTGCCCTTTTTAAGGGCGCCGGGCAGGAAGCGTGGGTTGACCTGCGAAGTGGTTCTGGCGTTGAAGTGCTCGACAGCGCTGATGGGCGCGTTGAAGCGCACGATGTATTCATTGCGGGCACGGATTTCGTAGTCGAGTTGCCAGCGGTTTCGTGCGATGGGGGCAATGGGCGCCCAAGTGGCACCGCGGTCTCGGGAGAGGCTGAGTGACAATTCGCGGTCGCAGACAACGGTGAATTCGCCTCGAAGGATCGTGTAGGCGGATTTTACCGGGTAGGAGAAGCCTTCGTCATTGCAGTTCGTAAAGGCTGGGTTGCTGCTGCTTGGACGACCGTTGAAGCTGTGGGTGGCGATGGCAACGTGGGGGAGGGGACGGCAGTCAACGCGCCATATGGGTGTTTTGGGATCGACGCCGGCGAGTTTACTGATGTTGACCCAGGCGGGGTTGTCGGATTTGGCGCGGGCGAAGTTTGCCTGGACGTTGTTGTAGAGTCCGTTGTTATGCCAGTAGATGCGGAAATTCTCGCCCGGATTGAGAGTATAGGCTTTGCGTTCGGGCATGGTGCTGATCCAGCTGCTGTCAGCGCAGCTACGGATACCGCTTCGGATGAAAGAACCACTGCCATTGGTCAGCGGATATGGGTCGCGTTCCATTTCAGCGAGACTGGCGGGGGTAAGCCTGTTGCGGCTGATGAAAAATTGTTGGGCGGAGAGGTCGTAGAGGTTCATCTGGTTGTTGTAGAAGACCTGCTCAAAGGAATGACCGTAACCAGCGGTCATTGCTGACGGGCAGCGGGCGACGGTGGCGAAAAGGATGCAGGCCAGCGCATTCAACGGGCCACATTCAAAGGCACAGTAACTGTTGAGCATCGACAGCGACTGATATTCGACGCTACGGGCTTTGCCATCAGTACTGATTTCTGCTTGATGGGACATGAAGTAGTCGGCAGCATTGAGCAACATTTGGAAGAGCTTGACGCAGCGGGCGTGGTCGTTGGGAAGCGTCTCCAGGCGGAGCGAATCCGCCAAGTCGCCGTAGGAGCGGGTGTCGATGTCGTCTTCCCCGAGGAGGATTGGGGCAACGAGCGGCTCGGCGTCAAGCGGGCAGGCGATCTCGACGAAGTCCATGTAGGCGTGGTCGTCGAGGGTAATGTTTTTGGATTCTCCTGGGGCGATGGTGAATTGTTGGGTTTTGGTTATGCGTGCGGCGTTGAAGTCGTGCGGCGTTGGTGGTTCCGGGTAGTTGCATTTATCGAAAACGATCTTTGGGTTGGCGCTGTCTGCGACAGCTTCGGGCGTCCAGGCGATGTTGAATTCACTGTCCTGACTCTGGATTTTAAGCATGGGTGCGACGGGTGCTTGTTCAGTCCAGGGCGTACCGCTGATGAAGCGATCTCCGCTGCCTCGAGTGCCATCGAAAGAGCGATTGAAGTCGAAAAAGGCGCATGAGTACTCATCGGCGGTGAGTTGGCGTTCGGGGGTGAAGTCGCCTTGGTAGCGGATTGTGCTTGAGAGGCGGAGCGAGTCGCAGGTGCCGGTGAGGAAGTGGGCATTGCTTTTTTGAATGGCGCTGTTGGCGGTATTGCCGCTCATGCCGAGGCAGAAGTAGTTGGGGATAACGCGATCTGCGCGTTCGGCGATGGAGCGTTCATTGTCTTTGGTTTTAAGGACAGCGTCGCCGAGTTCCTTGCGGACGTAGCGGAATTTGCCGGCTGGATCCAGAGTTGGAACGGTAAATGGTGTTTCGGGGGCGTTGATGACAGTTTTGCCATTGAGGAAGACCTTGACGCCGTACTCTGGACTCCAGCAGAACGCGATATGCGACCAGGCGTCATGGGGGATCTCAACTTGGGCTTCGTGCTTATGTTTTTTCCAGTCAGCGGGGTCTTTGATGACAAAGGCGAGTGTTTTTTTCTCGGGATTGTAGGTGGCGGACCATAGCGCGCCCTTTAGGGAGGCTTTGACTTCGTAGGCACCAGAGGTGTAGCCCTCCAGGAGAACGACAGTTTGGTTGCTGCTCCAGTCGGGTTTCAACCAACATTCGGCAGTGCCGCCGGCGATTGACCAGTGGATATCGCGCTGCTCGGTGAGGGTGCGTCCCTCTGCCCACTGTGCTTGCGGCGCGGTGACGAAGAAGAAAGCTTGGCGATGACCGAGGCGCAGGGCTGCATCGCCGGGCTGACCGCTGATGCCTTCAGTGAAAAGGGCATCGTTGAGCCTCGGGAAGGGCAGCTGATGGGCGATGCGGAGGGCGAAATGGCTGAGATGCAGGCGAGGATGACCGGCACTGCTATCGGCGAGCGGACGGCCATGTAGGTCGAAACCACTGTGTCTGTAGCGGACTTGGATGACGACGCGGACGGCGCGAGCACGACTGTCAAAACGGCCGGTTTCGGTGATCTTGACGGACTTGTCCGGGGGCATGATCATCGATATCCAGCGGGGATCGACGACGCTTGAGGGCAGGAGCTTGCCCTGGTCGTCCAGCTGGTGGAGGTAGATGCGGACGAAGTTGGGCATGCGGGCTTCGGAGCGCATGTCAAGCTCCAGGACGGCGTCCTGCCCGGCTGCATGGTTCGGCAAGGCGAAATCCCGGGTGAAGGTCGCCTCAGTGTCATTATGGGCGAGAAGCATGTCCGCTCCCTCTGGGGGAGTGTAGGTCGTGCTATTATTGAGGCGCCAGGGCGTAGCGGCGTCGAGTTTGGGGACGAGATTGTGGTCGGCAGGGATATCGCCAGGCGTTTGTGGGGCTAGTCCGCCGAAGTAGAGCCAAAGGCCGTCGCAGCCGGCGGGCACGGCGAAACGCAGGGTGGTGGCGTTGTCGGCTTTGCGTGGTGCCTGTGCCATGACCTGGAGGACGCTGTGTTGATCGCCTCGGGTAGCGACGATGGCAATGCGGGCGGGGCTGTCGGCGTCGGTCTCGCTAAGGCGTGCGAGTTTGGCCAGGTCGATGGGAAGTTCACATAGGCGTTCACGATCCGCGCTTTGGACTTGCCATTCGAGCTGGCAACGTCTTGGCATCGACTTCAGATGCCAAGGCGCATTGACGGCAAAACAGGCAATGCTTAATAAGAGGTAGATAAGGGCAGCGATTTTCATGGCAGCTCCCTGTTCAATGTGAAAAAAGCCAATGGATACCAAGGTTTCCCCATGGGGTTGGCAATGAAAATAATATACCATCCCTGTGCTTTGTGTAAACTTTCTGGACAACGAAAACAGAAAATCCACAGCGAATTGCCCGCTGATTTCCAAGACACCCTTAAGTACGGGCACCCGGGGTGCTCGTACTCAGGAGATGTCACTGGGCAAGTGGGTGAAAATGGCAAATCCCAGGTCGGACAGGTCGGACAGGTCGGACGGGTCGGACAAGACATTCATCCGCGTGGTATTCTTAACACTATGATAATCAATTTATTATGGCTTTGGCTGCTTTTTTAGGATAAGAGCAGTGGAGAAAATTTTTGGAATGACTTATATTTGAACTGAGTTAGCAGTTCCTGTCGAGCCATACTGATTTATACGATCCACAAGAACAAGTGGCTTATGGTGAAGACTTGGTGGAGTGATGCAATTGCGGATCCTTCAACTGCGACACCAGTACGTCACGATTGAAGAAGAAGACGCATGGCTGGGACTCAATGCTTTTCGATAATGAGGAACTAGAATGAAAAAACACAATGATGAACAACCAAGACGGCAAGGCGACAAGGAGGGACTGATTACCCTCTATCGGTCTGCGGATGGGAATGTGCAGGTACAGTGCTTGTTGCGCGACGAGACCATCTGGCTGACCCAGAAGGCGATAGCTGAATTGTTCGGGGTGAATGTACCAGCAATCAGCAAGCATCTCAAAAACATCTTCGAATCGGGCGAACTGGACGAAAATCGAGTTATTTCCATTTTGGAAACAACTGCCGCCGATGGCAAGTCCTATCAGACCCGATATTACAACCTTGACGCTATCATTGCAGTAGGCTACAGGGTTAACAGCTATCAGGCTACGCAGTTCCGCATCTGGGCTACGCGCATCCTCAAGGACTTCATGATCAAGGGTTTTGCCATGGATGACGAGCGTTTAAAGCAGGGCGGCAACCTGTTCGGGAAGGATTATTTCGAGGAAATGCTGGAGCGCATCCGGGAAATCCGAGCCAGTGAGCGACGCTTCTATCAGAAGATTACCGATATTTATGCACTTTCGGCAGACTACGACCCGAAGTCGCCAGTCACCAGAACATTTTTCGCTACGGTGCAAAACAAGCTGCATTGGGCGATTACCGGCAAGACGGCAGCTGAGATGATCCATGGCTCCGCCGATGCATCCCTGCCAAACATGGGACTGACCACATGGAAGCGGACGCCGCATGGCAAGGTGCTGAAATCGGACGTGACTGTAGCCAAGAATTATCTGAGCGAGACGCAGATCCGTTCGCTGAACCGAATCGTCAACGCTTATTTGGATCTAGCCGAAAACCGGGCAGAACGCCAGATTCTCACGAATATGGCGGATTGGGTATCTTTTCTGGACCGGTTCCTCAATATGGCCGAATATCCCGTGCTTCAAGATGCCGGGCGAATCTCCGCCTTGGAAGCAAAGCTCAAGGCAGAGGCCGAATACGAGGTGTTCAGAGTCAAGCAAGATCACGAGTATGTATCGGACTTCGACCGCGAGGTAAGGCGGCTGGCTGGAAAAGATGAACCGCCAAAGCCCCAAGGGGATGAAGGAGGAGAACTGCAATGAGGGAATGGTAACCATGGCAGAGAAAACGGACAACCGGCATCTTAATAGTGCATCATGCACGATTATGAATCTATAAATTTTCATTTTTGCACGATTGCCAGGTATTGGTTTTCTTTATCTGTGTGGCTTATTTGCTTCATTTTGCTTTGGCACATTATTTGCTTGCATTATATTTTATTATGACAAAGATAGCTATACCACATTGGCAGGGTCGGGTTAGTCCGGTATTTGATGTTGCCGGGCGTGTTGCCGTGTCGGAATTTGTTTCTGACGAGGTAGTTCGTCATGGCGATATCCTTTTGGAGTCTGATGATCCTCATGCTCGTTCGGCTGCCTTGTCTTCTGCGGGGGTTGAGGTTTTGATTTGCGGTGCGATTTCCTGTTGCTACGAGCGTGCGTTGACGTCTGCCGGGATTGAGGTGATTTCGCAGATTTGCGGGGAAATCGACCGTGTTTTGGATGCCTATGCGGAGGGTCGTTTGAGTTATTACCGGATGCCAGGCTGCCGGGGTCGCCATGGCCGTCAAGGTCGTCATGGTCGGGCAGGGCATGGCAGGGGCTGTAGATTCAGGACTTGATCAGAAAGGAAAGTTACATTATGAAAATTGCGATTACCACTTCAGGAAACGATCTCAATTCGGCGCTGGATCAGCGTTTTGGAAGGGCTCAGTCTTTTCTAATCTATGATTTGGAAAAGGAATCCTTTACAGTGATTGACAATAAGCAGAATTTGTCTGCGGCTCAAGGAGCCGGGATTCAGGCTGCTGAAACTGTTGCCGATCAGGATGTGGATGCATTGCTTACCGGGCACTGCGGACCGAAGGCGTTTCGGGTCTTGCAGGCGGCCGGGATCAAAGTGTACAATACTTCTGCGAAGACGGTTCAGGAAGCACTTGATCTGTTTAAGCAAAACAAGCTGACAGAGGCTAAAAGCGCAGATGTCGAAGGGCATTGGAGCTGATTTTCGTTGTTAAAAAATAAGGAGTTATCATGACATTAAAGATTGCGATTCCCTTGGCAGATGGCAAGTTGTGCATGCATTTCGGTCACTGCGAGAAGTTTGCCGTGCTGGATGTCGATCAGGCCAGCAAGAAGATCACCAACCGCACTGATTTGGTGCCTCCGCCCCACGCGCCTGGCGTATTGCCTGTCTGGCTGCATGAAAATGGGGTGACGATGGTGATTGCCGGTGGCATGGGGCAGCGCGCCCAGCAGATTTTCGCCAGCAATGACATCGAGGTTCTGGTAGGCGCTCCTGCGGATAGTCCGGAGAATCTGGTGGCTGCATATTTGGCAGGGACGCTGAAATGCGGCGATAACGTGTGCGACCACTAAGCCACAGGCATCATTAGTTTGGACTTTCTCGCACCAGGTTTGCCAGTTGTCTGAAGCTTTGAAACGGAATAACAGCTCCCAATCGAGGTGTAATTCCAAAGACACGACGCTTCCGAACAAGTAATTGGCATAATAATCTATATCAAAAGAGGTGACAATTGTCAACTGGCATGAAGACAGCGATTGAAGTGCGTGGTCTAGTCAAGCGATTCGGCGACGTCGAAGCGGTGGCAGGCATTGACTTCGACGTGCGGGATGGTGAATTGTTCGGCTTTCTCGGTCCGAACGGCGCGGGCAAGAGCACAACGATCAATGTCCTAATTGGTTTGGCACGCCCTGATGCCGGCACAATCCGCATCAGCGGAATCGATTGCTCGACCAATCCCAAGGCCGCGCAGCACCTGATGGGCGTGGTGCCGGACGAAAGCAACCTCTACCCGGAATTGACCGGCTTCGAGAACCTGTGCTTCTGCGGGGCTCTGTACGGGATGACTCGGCGCGACCGCGAATCAAGGGCACATGACCTGCTGGAGCAATTCGGTCTGACCGGGGCTGCCAAGCGCAAGTTCGGCGGATACTCCAAGGGGATGAAGCGTAAGCTTACCATTGCCGCTGGAATTATCCATTCGCCACCCATCCTGTTCATGGACGAACCCACGACCGGCATCGACGTTGCCAGCGCCCGGCAGATCAGACAACTTATCGCCGAACTGAACCGCAACGGCACAACGATCTTCCTGACCACGCACTACATCGAAGAAGCCGAGCGGCTGTGCCAGCGGATCGGCTTCATTGTCAAGGGGCGCATTGTCCGTATCGATACCGTTCAGGACCTGATGCGGCAGACGGACGGGCGGCATATCGTGCAGTTTGCCGTGAACCATGGCGCAGCCCGGCTTTGCGAGTTGATTGCGACCGAGTTTCCCGCCCTTCAATGCCAAGCCGTCTCGGACATGGCAATCCGAATCGAGTCGAGAGAACCCGTACATATCGGGCCACTCGTGCGCTTGATTGAGGATAGCGGCGCGGAAGTGACGGAAGCGCGAAAGCTTCAGCCTTCGCTGGAAGACGTCTTCGTCGAGATTACCGGTATTGAGGCAAGCGTGATGAAGCAGGAACAGGAAAAAAACAAGATGGGAAGTGGCCGATGAAAGCATGGATCGCATTCTGGAACATCCTTGTCAAGGATGTTCGGATCTATTACCTTAAACCTCCCAATATCAGCTGGGGCATCATCTTCCCCCTGGCGTGGACGGGCATGTTTTTCATCCGATCCGGCGCAGGCCTGGACAGCTTGCCATCATTGCTGCCCGGCGTGATTTCGGTGTCGATTCTATTCGGTACAACCAGCCTGCTGGCCGTCACCGTGACCTTCGAGAAGAAGGGTCGGTCCTTCGAGCGGCTGTTGCTGGCGCCCATTCCACTGGAGGTACTGATGCTCGCCAAGACAGGCGGAGCAATTCTCTTTGGCATGGCCAATGCCTTTGTGCCAGTGGCAATCGCATCGTTCCTGATGGACTTCTCCAATGTCAACTGGGCAACGCTCATTCCTGCCATCGTGCTAGTTGCCATCAGTTCCACGTTCCTGGGGCTGTTTGTCGCCGTCTCGGTCCGCGAGGTTTTCGAGGCTCAGACCTTCTCGAACTTCTTTCGTTTCCCGATGTTGTTCCTGTGCGGTTTGTTCTTCCCCGTCGCGAAGCTTCCCATTTGGCTACGGCCATTGAGCTACGTACTGCCACTGACCTATGGAGCCGACATACTGCATGGTTCGATTCATCGTTCTACGAACCTGCCGCTTATGCTTGACTTCGGCATGCTGGCTGCGTTCTGCGTTGCGCTGTTCATCCTGAGCCTGCGAAACATCCAGCAGAAGTGGATCATTTAAGGAGCCGTTAAACCTAAAAAAAGCAGTTAAAACTGGATTTTATTTCTAATTGATTGATTTTCAGATGGTTATAAAGTTTGTTCTGTTCACCATGCTGGTGAATTGAAGTGCGACAGTCTTCCGTAGCGCCTTTACAAGGCGCCCGGCATGGGGGGTATCCTATCCCCGGGCTGAAGCCCGGGGTTAAGCATGGTCAGGCGCCTACGGCGCAAAGTCTTTGGCGCGGATCGGCCGCACGCAATCCACACGGGCGGGACATGGGCCAGACACGGACGATAGTTCGGACTTGCCAGAAGGATTTTCATAATATATTGCGCTGTAAGCGCTTAACGATGCTTAACCCCAGGCTTTAGCCTGGGGCGGGAAACCCACCCGAAGACCGTGCCTTGTAAAGGCACTACAATCATAAGGTGTCAATTGCTTTTTTTAGGCTAAACCTAAAAAATAGGTTGAATCCCTGTGTCCTGCAGCATTATTCCCCAGGAACTTCAGGTCATGGCCAGGGACGAAGGAAAATTTGTTTGTTGCAAAGGAGTTTGGAGATGTCTGGTTCATTGCGGATCGTGATTCTCAGTGACAATCAGGCTAAGCCGGGATTCTTTGGTGAGCACGGATTTGCCATGCTGATCGAAATGGATCAGCGGCGAATCCTGTTTGACTGCGGCAATGATCCCGGCGTGCTCGCTGCCAATGCGGATTCGGCAGGAGTCGATTTGTCATCCATTGACGGCTTGGTCTTGTCCCATGGGCACTATGATCATACCGGTGGGATTCCCCACTTGCTGGAACTAAAACCGACGCTTCCAGTGTATTGTCACCCTGGCATCCGGCAAATGCGTTACTCGATCCGCGATGCAACCCCGAAAGACATCTCCGTGCCCCTTGAATCCAGCTATGCCCTGGATCGTATGTCGGCAGGGAATTTGCATTTCCTGGAAGGTCCGTTGCATCTCAGCGAAAACCTTCTGCTCAGCGGACCGATTCCCAGGCAAACGGAGTATGAGGATACCGGCGGTCCATTTTTTCTTGATACCGATGCATTGCAGGCGGATCCTTTGAACGATGAACTGGTCTTGTTGTGCAGCCTGGCGGAAGGAATTGTTGTCTGCACAGGCTGCTCCCATTCCGGAATCGTCAATATCCTGCATTGGACACAGAAACGTTTTCATGGACAAGATATTCTGGCCGTAATTGGCGGATTTCATCTTGTCAATGCTTCCGAAGAGCGAATGCGGAAAACATTTGACGCCCTGCGGAAGCTGCCGGTGCAACAATGGGTTCCATGCCATTGCACCGGAGAAGCGGCAACAGAGGCATTCTTCCGAGAATTTCCGGGCAAAGTCTGCTCTGGAGCCGCTGGTCGATGCTTTGACTTCTAATCTTTCAGTACCCGCTGTTGTTCCGGATGATTTTTTTCACTCGGCATGCTTTCCTTGCACTTGCTAGTTCAGGTTTTTT
>JAGVUR010000110.1 GCA_019136135.1 Verrucomicrobiota bacterium | reverse complement strand
CGACGGGATGCGCCGTGCGATCTACTACCTTGAAAAGCAACTGTCGGGCTCCCCTGGTCCCTTCCTGAAGCCGGGAACCACGACTCGGAAACCCTGGCTTAAAAACAGGATTTCTCGATGCTTCTTCGGTCCCATCAAGCGTCCCCCGTTCAACCGGGACGAATTGCTGGACGATATCGACTACTATCCGGACGAATACCTGAACCGATTGGCACACGAAGGAATCAATGGATTGTGGTTGACCATCGTGTTTGACGAAATTGCCGAAACCTCGTTCCGCGCACGGGATCCACAGGCTGAGGCACGACTTGCAAAGCTGCGCCGAACTGTTGACCAATGCCTGAAGTACGGGATCAAGACATGGCTGTTTTCGATTGAGCCACGCGCCTTGGCATTGGACAGCCCCTTGTTGAAAGCCCATCCCGAGTTTGGCGGATGCAACGGCTACGGCGGGAAGACATTCTGCCCCAGCACGCCAGAAGCGCAGCAGTACCTCTATGAATGCACGAAGGACATCTTCAGCCGCGTCCCCGGCTTGGGCGGCTTGATCAATATCAGCCACGGCGAGCGGACGACGACCTGCCTGAGCAGCGTGTTGCCGACATATGACCGCCCAGTCGGTTGCCCTCGATGCGCATCCTTGCCCAAGTGGCGGATTCTCGAGCAATCCCTGGGCGCCATGGTCCGTGGCTTGCGCGACGCCAATCCCGACACTGAATTGATCAGCTGGCTGTACCAGCCCCAGGTGGAGCCGCATCGGGCATCCTGGGTATTTGAGTTGCCTCGGCATTGTCCAGAAGGCGTTGTGGTTCAGTACAATTTCGAGAGTGGGGCGATGCGCAAGCAATTGGATCGCTGGCGTAGCGGCGGCGACTATTGGCTGTCCTACGTGGGACCAGCACAGGCTTTCGAGCGGATTGCCGAGAATGCCCGCGAGGCCGGCACGCCCTTGTCGGCGAAGATCCAGGTTGGTTGTTCGCACGAGGTCGCCACTGTGCCATATGTCCCGGTTCCTGGATTGTTGTATCAGAAGTACCGCGAGATGCATCGATTGGGCTGCACGAGCGTGATGCAATGCTGGTATTTCGGGAACTATCCCGGGGTGATGAACGAGGCGGCGGGAGAATTGGCATTCGAGGAATTCCTGGATGGAGAGCGTGAATTTTTGGAGCGCCTGGCACGCCCGCTTTGGGGAGAGGATGCGGCGACGATGATGGAAATCTGGTCCCGATACACGGAGGGATATTCCAACTATCCGCTGTCCAATGACATGCAATACTACGGTCCGATGCACTGTGGAGTATCCTGGCCCTTGTTGCATCAGGTCGAGATGAAGCCGTTGGCGCCCACCTGGAAGCCTGATTTTCCAGTCAGCGGCGATACGATCGGCGAATGTCTCGAGAACCATAGCTTGGAGGAAGCCCTTGAGCTGTCTCGTCGCATGTGCGATCCTTTGGTTGCGGTTGCGGATCTGGTCGAATCCTTGCGTGTCAAGTACGCCGGGAATGCGTGGCGTCTTCAGGATCTCGGGGTATTGGAGGCGTTGCGGATCCAGTTCGAAAGCGCCAGGAATATTTTTGAGTTCTATTTGAATCGCCGCGATGCGGTGTTCAAGGGGCGTAGCGGCGATGCGACCGGATCCGGTGCGTGCATTGGCAGGATGGAGCAATTGGCGCGTGACGAGATCGAGTTGTCGTCGCGGCTGGATCAATTGTGCCGTTCGGACAGTCGCCTTGGTTTTCATTCCGAGGCCGAGGCTCACCAGTACTGTTCGTCTCGCTTGCAGTGGCGTGTATCGGGATTGCGCAAGGTGCTTGATGCCTTGTGTGCGTTGCGCGACACCCTAGCGTCTGGAGGCAGGTATCCTCTATCGGAGTTCGAGAAGTCCGCGGAACGATATGTCATTGGCAGCGGCGAAACAGGCGATGCCTCGACCCGCTGGCGCATGGATGTTGAGGATGGCGGCGACCTGATCTTGCGGGTGCGTTGCCTGGGGGACTATGCCAGCGACGCCTTTGTGGTGGCGAGCTTCGACTTGACAGGAACACGTTTCCCATGGCAGATCCGTGTTTGGCGTGGAGGAAAGAGCGAGTTTAGCGACCTGAGCCGTGTGACAACGGAATCGGGACAGGATTCCTGGACTGCGACGGTGCGCTTCCCGGCCTCGATTTGGAACAATGATGCTTGCTTGCGTCCAGCGTGGTTTGTGTTGTATCGCGACGCTTCCGGGAGCGCCAGTGGAAAGCCGTCATTTAGGTATTCATGGCCATTGAGCGGCGGGAATGTCCGGCCGCGATTGAACCTTGGCGCCGTCCAAGGCAATTGCTGCGGCAGGCTCGTCTGCAATGAGAAATAAGTTTTTCCTTTTGCTCAATACATAGAACCAATAACCTAAGGAGTCAAGTTCAATGAAATTGTCTGTGATGTTGTTCCCGTACTTCGGGAAGTTGTGCAAGGGTGAGATTACGCCTGCTGAACTGGTGAAGACGTTTGCGAGTTGGGGCGTTCGAGGCTTGGAGCCGATGTTGAGCCAGGATGAGAAGGAGCCTAAAATCGCGGCGGAGATTCAGGCTGCGATGGCTGATTTCGGCATGGTCAACACCTGCTTGGATCGCGGCGTGAATCTAATCGGCACCTGCGAGGCGGATCGCGTGGCGGCGCTGGATAGCGCGAAGCGGGCCCTGGACCTGGCACGTGACGTGCTCAAATGCAAGCGGGTGATGCTCCATGGCACAAAGCCTGCCGAAGGAATGAGCACCGAGGATGGCTTGAAAATCTACGGCGAAATGCTTCGCAAGGCAGGAGAATACTCCAAGGGATCCGGAGTCAAATTCTGCATTGAGAACTTCGGCGTGTATCCCACGTTTGCCGCATCGAGCAAAAACTGCAAGATCGTGCTGGATTACGCAGGACCAGAAGTCGGTTTTACCTTTGACAACGGGAATTTCCTGTTGGGCGACGATACTCCTGCACATGCCTTCGAGGTGTTGAAGGACAAGATTTGCCATGTTCACCTGAAGGATTTCGCAGTTCGCAAGGAAGGCCAGACGGGTGGCATCGCATCGGCGTCCGGTGTTTACTACATCGATTGCCCGATGGGCGCCGGCGTTGGCGAGATTGCGAATTGCGTGAAATTGTTGAAAGCCGCTGGCTACCAGGATTGGATGTCGCTTGAAGTCGGCATGGAGCCCATTTCCAACGGCAAGGTTGGTGCGGACTTGGTATTGGCGGCATGGGGTTGAAAACAATAGGAGCATATTGACCATGGAATTATCGAAGTACTCAATGGGTGTTGGCGATCGTTTTGGGCACCAGGCTCGTGCCCAGTTGCGCGGGATCATCCGTGCCCGTGCCCAAGGCGTGGTTGTCGCGCCTGTTTGGAACAAGTCGAATCGCGAGCATACGATTATCGGGACTTGTCCAAACGACGTTCGCGTCTCTGTTGAAGCCGCCTTGCGTGCGCACCAGTTTTCTGGCGAGTACCATATTGACGCGGATCACATCAACCTGAAGAACGTGGATTGGTTCATGGATGCCAGTGATTTTTTCACGTTGGACGTGGCGGATTTCACGGGCAAGTCGGCAGGAAAGGCTGCGATCGACGCTTTTTTGGCGAAGCATCGTGGCTTGATCGGGAAGAAGCTTTCAATTGACGGCATTGCCGGTGGAGTGAAGGTTGATCGGGAAGAGGCGTATTCGATTGCATCCAAGTACTTGCTGGCCGTTCAGGAAGCCGGGAAGCTGTATCGGCACATCGTCGCTGCGAAGGGCGAAGGTCGCTTTATTCCCGAGGTTTCGATGGACGAAACGGATCTTCCCCAGACTCCGCGTGACATGCTGTTCATACTGGCTGCATTGGCGGATGAAGGACTGCCAACACAGACCATCGCGCCGAAATTCACGGGACGCTTCAACAAGGGCGTGGACTATGTGGGCGACGTGAAGGCGTTCGAGCGAGAATTCAACGAGGATCTCTGCGTAATCAAGTACGCCATCGCCGAATTCGGATTGCCCAGAAACCTCAAGCTCTCGGTCCATTCGGGCAGTGACAAGTTCTCCATCTACCCTGCAATCAACCGAGCCCTGAAGAAGCATGACGCAGGACTCCACCTGAAAACAGCAGGGACAACCTGGCTCGAGGAGCTTATCGGATTGGCAGCCGCTGGCGGCGACGGACTCAAGCTCGCAAAGGAAATCTATGCGGAAGCCTACGATCGACACGACGAACTGGCGAAGCCATACGCCACAGTCATCGATATCGATCACAACAAACTGCCAAAGCCAGCCACGGTTAACAAGTGGTCAAGCAAGAAGTACTGCGATGCCCTGAGGCACGACCAAAGCAATCCTGACTACAACCTGCATTTCAGGCAGGCGCTCCACGTGGCTTTCAGGGTCGCCGCCGAACTTGGCGACCGTTACCTGAATGCCCTGGACGAATTCCAGGAAAGCATTGCGGAAAACGTGAGCGAGAACATCTTCGAACGCCACCTGAAGCCGGTGTTCTTCTAATCGATGCACACGCTGATGGATTGGATCGCTGACATGTTGCCCCAATCCATCAGCCGTCCGACCCCGTCCGACCCCGTCCGACCCCGTCCGACCCCGTCCGACCCCGTCCGACCCCGTCCGACCCCGTCCGACCCCGTCCGACCAAGTCCGACCAAGTCCGACGAAACCTTCCACATAGCAGGAAAGGTTATCCATATCTATTGGTTTGCGGCATTATCTTGATCGATCACTTGATCCATGTCTATCATCTTCTTCATCAGCAATGCATCGAAAAACGTATTCGACTTCAAGAGGTTTGTAAATTTTAATTTTTCGTTTTCCTCAATGCAAAACACATAATTATATTTCTTTGTCTTTTTTTCACTGGGATCAAGCTTGTTTTCCTTTTGAGTATAGAACACGACATAATAGGGCGAAGCATCAATGATATAATAAATAACAAAGCCGCCATTGCTTATTATGTTTAGATAGCCTTCAAGAGCCTCCTTCTGTTTTCTTGAGAGGGAAGTTACAAACGTTTTTCCTGATTCTTTCGTATAGTATAAATTTGCATAGTCTTCAATTGATTTTACCTTTATGTCGTTCAACGCCGATTTGAATAATGTGATGATTTGATGAACGGTGTCCATGGCATGCCTGTTCTGTTCGTCATAAGTGCTGACATCGACTTTTTGGACAGGGATTCCGGTAAACAGCAAGTAGCAGTCATTGCCGGAGCTACTGTCGTGGTATATTCTCAATTTATGCAGCTTTTCTCCTTCCCTTTGGGCAGGCATGTTTTCATTGAGTCCATTGTCAATGCTTCTGGAGGCGATTTCTGCAATCATCGTCTCTGTTGCATTTGGAAACACAAACACAAATTTATCGTCTTTTTCACATAGCAGGGAGTATAAATTGGCGGGTATTTTCTGGTTGTTGTTTTCCATGAAGGTTTTATAGACAATCAACCTTTTGTTTTCAAGCTTGATTTGCGCCAAGAATTCCACCCCGTCGCTTTTATATATATTTTGATAAAAGGGAAGGATTCCCTTAAAGAAGTCAATTTCCTTTTGGCTATACGATAATTCAGCCAGCTTGTTTGAATCCCCCTTGCGCATGGCTTCCATGATGTCGCCAGTTGCCTTGATAGCTTTCTTCGTCAATGGATCCTGTATTTCGTCTGTTTTATTAATTTCTTCAATGTTGCACAATAAGGAAAATCCTGTTTTTACTACCATCTTGTTTTCATCTCTAAAATTAATACTAATGCTCTTCATTTCCTGGGCTACAGTCCAGCCAGCCAGGAAACAAAACAAACATGCAAGAAGTTTTTTCACGATGATCACCTAATGTTACTTGATTCGATTATTTGATTGATTCGAAGGTATTTAAAACCTGCCTCGGGACTGATCGGCTCATTCCCTATCCATGCCAATATACCTTCCTCAACTCTGTCCGCAAGCGTGCTTGACTTGATTTTCTGGGTGAATGTTACAAGTACATTGAATCCCAGACGGGGCGGGATCAGACTCAAAAGCTAATTTGCTCCGGTGGGGCAGGGAAGCAATATGAAAAATGAGTTCGCTTTTATTATGCCAAATGTGCAAGTTGTGCTACATTAATTGATTGTTGTTTTTCGTAGGAAACAAGCACCAAGGCACATAGGGACGATGCATTTATTTATCGAGCAATTGTTTACGGATCCGGTTGTCTATATCCTGATTGTCGTATTGATGGCTTTTTCGATCTGCGTTCACGAGTTCAGCCATTCCTTGGCGGCACGCTTGGAGGGTGACGACACGGGCGAGCGACTTGGTTTCATGACAATGAATCCCCTTATTGTGATGGGAACCCATTCATTGATTGCCCTATTGATCTTTGGTTTTGCGTGGGGCCGCGTGCCGATCAATCCGTCTCGCATGCGTCACCGTTGGAGCGGTGCCTGGGTTGCGTTTGCCGGGCCTTTGTCCAATTTCCTGCTGGCGATTGTTTTTGCGGTTCTGTTTCTATTGGGAAGTCGTTACGAGATAACGATGATTGGAAATATCGCGATGTGCGGCTTGTACGCCAATGTTCTGTTGGGTGTATTCAACCTTCTTCCGATACCTATGCTTGACGGTTGGCATGTGTTCGAGTATTTCATTCCTGCGATGCGTCGCGTTTCAATGGAGCATCGCAACATGATTTTGTTCATAGCGATCTTGCTGTTGTGGGTGACCCGCTTGAGCGTGGTTTTGGATTACGTTGTTCGGTTTGTGATGGCGTTGTACTTGCGGATATTTAGCGTTCTATTTTAGGGGTAGTCGATGAAACGTTTCGTCTGGTCATTGTTGCCTTTGGTTGTTATCGTCGCCTTGCCGTTGATGCTGCGGAAGCCGAGCGAGAAGATCGACTTGTCCGCGGACCAGTTGGTGATCGTGTCGCCGCATAACGAAGCGATTCGCTACGAGTTCGAGCAGGGATTCCGGGAGTATTACCATCGGTTGACAGGCCGGAAGGTCAGCATCGACTGGCGGGCGACCGGGGGGACAAGCGAAATCGCACGATATGTCTCCAGCGCCTTCGAGGCCAATTTCAGGGACTATTGGATCAATGAACTCAAACGAGATTGGAATGACGACGTGGCAAGGGCGTTCATGAACAGACGCATCAAGCCGGACGACAAGAACTATGAGGCGAGAAAAATCTTCCTGGAATCAGATATTGGCATCGGAATCGACTTGTTCTTCGGCGGCGGGCAGTACGATTTGAACAAGCAGGCCCAAGCGGGGACGCTGCTGGCCATCGGGGCGGCGGATCCGAAAAGCACCTTCTACCTGGGTGATCCGAATGGAGAATTCTATGCCATGCTGGACGAGGAATCCAGAAAGCGAACCTATCCAGCGCCAGAACCAGGCAAGAATCCAGCGCTGTACGATGAATTGTTCGGAGGAGACCAGCCAAACCTGGTCCAGGCAATGGGAGGGGAAACCTGGTACGACAAGGAAGACAGATACTACGGAATCTGCTTCTCCTCATTCGGGATCTGCGTGAACTTGGACAGAATGGAGAAACTTGGATATGACGTGTCAAGCGGCTATCCGCTGCGGGCTTGGAAGGACTTGGCGGATCCGCGACTGTTTCGCCAGATCGGAATCGCCGATCCCTCCAAGAGCGGTTCCATCAACAAGTGCTTCGAGATGATTATCCAGCGGCAGATGCAAGACACTTACGCCAGGCTGAAAGGCGAAGGCGAGGCGCTTGACGAGGCGGTGATCATGGATACGGCGTGGCGCGAGGCGTTGTCCCTGGTGAAGCGCGTTGGCGCGAATGCGTTGTATCTGACCCTGTCTGCGAGCAAGGTTCCCATGGACACGGCCGCTGGTCAAATTGCGGCCGGGATGTGCATTGACTTCTACGGTCGTTCCCAGGCTGATTGGGAGGAGGCACATGTTGGTCGCCGCACGATGACGTACTATACGCCTGATGCCGGGTCTTCGGTTTCTGTCGATCCTGTCGGGATTTTCCGCGGTTCGCCGAATCCGGAGCGCGCCCGCTTGTTTGTCCGCTATCTGTTGAGTCGCGAGGGCCAGTTGCTGTGGAACCGTCGCGTTGGCGTCGAAGGCGGTCCTCGGAAGTACGGCTTGCATCGTTTGCCTGTGCGTCGCGATTGCTATAGTGCCGAGGACAGGAAATTGATGAGCGCCCCCGAGGCGGATCCTTTCGGCTTGGCGGGTGTGTTTACGTATCGTGGCGATTGGACAGGGCGTTATTTCGACTTGATCCGCACGCTGACTAGGGTGATGGTCATCGATTGCCAGAACGAGTTGCAATCCAGCTGGAAGGCGATCTTGAATGCCGGCGGACCGGAGGCGGTGCCCGAAGCCTACCAGGAATTCTGCCGCCTCCCGTTTGAATATGCCGAGGCGCCGGAGATGGCCAAGGCCTTGGCATCGCCGGAATCGGCGACGGCGACCACGCGCAACTGGGCGATTTTCTTTAGGAAAAGCTATGGGCGCGCAACGGAATTGGCGCGCCAGGGGAAGGAATGATTATGACGCCAAAAGACCAGCAGACCAGCGTTCAGGCTCCGCCGAAGACCATCAACAACTATGCGGCTTATGCCTTTGGTGCCCTGACCTTGCTCTTGGTGTTCGGGGTCTTGTTCCTCGTCAAGGGATTTCTCCATGCTATCATCTTGGGCGTGATTGGCGCGACGATGCTGATGCCGATCCATCGTCGAATCCTGAAGTTGGTCTCGAAGCTTGACAGGCGATTGCGGAAAATCACGTTTTTCCGTCGCAAGAAGCCAATGTCGAATTTGTCGTTTGAGGAGTATCGCAAGCGTTTGAAGTCGTCCAAGGCAAGCGAGCGTCGTATAGCGTCTTTGCTTTCTGTATGCTTGGTGTTCACCTGCGTCTTGGTTCCCGTGATGTTGCTGCTGATAACTGTTGTTCAGCAGGGACAATCAACATTGCGGAAGGTTCGCGTTTTGGTAACAACGGTGGACGACAACAACAAGACGCATTTGGAGAACAAGCTGCAGGAGCTTGACGCCAAGTACAACCTGTCCGAGCATTGGCGGAAATTCCGTGAATTGCGGAATCTGTTCAATTTCGACGAAGCATCTGCAGATGAAGCTGTCCTTGAGGAGGATGCCCAGTTGGAAGATGTTCAATTGGAAGACGCCAAGCAGGAGGATGTTCAGATTCTTAATGTCCCAAAGGAAGATGTCCAGATTGTAGAAGTCAAGAAGGAGGAATCAGCCGATGGGGTGGGGGGCGAACTGAAGGCCCTGCCGAAGACCGATTCGAAGAAGCCGGCCAACCAAGAACTTCATGAATTGGTCAGTTACCTGGTCAGTGTCTTCCAGAACTTTTTGAGGTCGATGTTGAAGACATTGCTGGGGATTATCAAGCAGACCTGGATGTTGGTGGTGAATTTCTTCATCATGCTTGTCGTGATGTTCTTTGCGTTTCGGGACGGCGATACGCTTGTCCAGTACGTTCGTCGAATCAGTCCATTGGACGACGATGTCCAGGAGATGATCATCGACCGTGTCAGCGAGGTTTCCCGTGCGGTTTTGTACGGGATTTTGGGCACTGCCATAGTCCAGAGCCTGATAGCGATGGTTGTGTTTCGCATTGTTGGGATACCTGCGTTGTTGTGGGGGAGCCTGCTGGGCGTATGCTCGCTGATTCCATTTGTCGGCACGTCATTGATTTGGGTGCCAATCACGGTCTATTTCCTGTTGATTGGCCAGCCTGGCAATGCGTTGATTGTGTTGATTGGTTGTGGCGGCGTTGTAGCGAACGTTGACAACTTCATGCGTCCGGCTTTCATTTGCGGCGGTCGCACTGGCATGTCGTACATCGTCCTGTTCTGTTCGTTGCTCGGTGGCTTGCAGGCATTTGGTCTTGTGGGTGTGATCTATGGACCTCTGATCAGCGGGTTGTGCGCCCTATGCCTATACATTTTCGCGACGCAGTACAAACAAGGGGCGAAAGCCTACCGAACGAACAATCAGGAGTAGAAGCAATGATGCGCATTGACAAAAATATCCCTGGCGGAAATGTGGTCGTCCAGTCGATTTCAGACAACGAGGCTGTTTTGTCGAAGGAGATGCGTGGTACCAGCGGGACTTGGTTCTATTGGAAGTTCCGTGCGGCGTTTGACAGGTCGGGGGACTATCGTTTTCGTTTTGTCGACGGTGCATCGATCGGTTCGCGCGGTGCGGCATTCAGCCTTGACGAGGGTCTGACCTGGTCCTGGACGGGGCAAGCCAGCGCCGATTTTGCGCATGAATCGTTTGCCTATCATGCCGATTCCTCATGCCAGGTTTGGTTTTGCGTCTGCATTCCGTACATGGAATCGGATCTGGCGCGCTTTTTGGCTGACGTATCGATTGAGAAGGGGGAGCTATGCCGCAGCCGTTGCGGGCGTGGCGTCGAGTTGCTGAAGATCGGCTCCGGTTCGAAAATCGTGTTTTTGACGAGCCGTCACCATGCCCAGGAATCGATGGCGACCTATGCGATGGAGGGAATGCTTCGCGAAATCGTGGAACATCCTGAGGATTTCAAGGATTTCACGATCTACGCAGTACCATTCATGGACAAGGATGGCGTGGAAAATGGGGACCAAGGGAAGAATCGCCAGCCCCGCGACCATGCACGGGACTATGGCGACAACCCAATCTATCCGGAAGTCAATGCCGCCATGAAGCTGATTCGAAACGTGCAGCCGAGATTTGTGTTCGACATGCATTGCCCGTGGTTGAGGAGCAACTGCAACGAATACGTGTACTTCGTCGGACAGAAAAATCCACGCTTGCAGGAAGGGATCGACCGTTTTTCCGCGATTTTGGAACGCTTTGCCCCGGCATCCTTCCCGTATCATTCGTCTGACAACATGCCCTACGGGACATCATGGAACACCGGTGCGAACTACACCCAGGGCAGTCCATTGGTTCCCTGGTGCGGCGACTTGCCCTGGAAACCTCATGCCCAATCCATCGAGATTCCCTTTGCGAATTGCCGCGAGGTGACGCTGGACGCCGATGCGGCGCGACTGTTCGGGGTCGCCTTGGCAAAATCGATGCGTGAATTCTTGAGTTAGTTTTTCCCAAACGAAGAGCAAAAAGAAGCGATCCCGGCAAGTTGGCTTTCAACCTGCCGGGATCGCTTTGTGTTTTGTCAATCAACTAAGCCAGTTGTGCTTAGCCTCCGAGTGCGCAGAGCAGCACGCCGGCCACGACGGCGGAGCCGATGACGCCTGACACGTTCGGTCCCATGGCGTGCATCAGCAGGAAGTTCTGGGGATCTTCTTCAAGGCCAATCTTGTTGACGACGCGCGCGGCCATCGGAACGGCCGAGACACCTGCGGCGCCGATCATCGGGTTGACCTTTCCGCCTGTGAACTTGCACATCAGCTTGCCGAAGAGAACGCCGCCGGCAGTACTGACGGAGAAGGCGACCAGACCGAGGAGCAGGATGCCCAGGGTGTTGAAGTTGAGGAACTTGTCGGCGGACAGCTTGGAGCCGACAGTCAGTCCCAGGAAGATGGTGACGATGTTCATCAGGGCGTTCTGAGCCGTGTCCGAGAGACGGTCGACGCACATGCTTTCCTTCATCAGGTTTCCGAGCATCAACATGGAAATCAGCGGTGCGGCGTCGGGGAGGAGGAAGCAGCAGAGCAGGGTGATGATGATCGGGAACATGACCTTTTCCAGCTTGCTGACCTTGCGGATGTCGCTCATGCGGATACGGCGCTCCTCCTTGGTGGTGAGAGCCTTGATGATCGGGGGCTGGATGATCGGGACAAGGGCCATGTAGGAGTAGGCGGCGACGGCGATGGCTCCCAGCAGGTTGGGAGACAGCCGCGACGCCAGAAAGATCGCGGTAGGACCGTCGGCACCGCCGATGATGCCGATCGACGCAGCGTCCTTCAGCGAGAAGTGGATGAAGTCGGGAGGCGTGAGCTCGGAGATTAGGACTGCGCCGAAGAGAGCGCCGAAGATGCCCAGCTGTGCGGCCGCGCCCAAGAGAGCGGTCCAGGGATTCGCAATCAGGGGAGAAAAATCGGTCATCGCGCCGATGCCAAGGAAGATCAGCAACGGGTAGATGCCCAGGTCGACGCCCTTGAACAGGATGCCCAGGATGCCGTCAGGCTCGGCCATGCCGGCCAACGGGATGTTGGACATGATGGCGCCGAAGCCGATGGGGAGAAGCAAAAGGGGTTCGAAGTCCTTGACAATCGCAAGGTAAAGCAAAACTAGGCCGACACAGATCATCAGAAGACGACCGATGCCCAGCGTCCAGTCGTTGCCGGTCTGGACGATGAATTCGCGGATGCCCGTGGTTTGCCAGAGCTTCACGAGCATTTGCTTGAAGCTCATACCCGCATCGGTGCTGGGGGTAACGGAGTCGTGGAGGATCGGCTGCGGCATGTAGGTGAAGAGGACATCGCCTTGATTCAGGTGCTTGCCCAGGGAGATGTCAACGCTCTTGATTTGGGCTGCGACACCCGAGGTGACCTGTGCTTTGGAGCGGCTGGGAATGCCTTTTTCAGATTCGATCCTCAAGATGCAGAGAGGACGCCCGGGGACGATGTTTCTGCCGGCGCCCTTGTAGACGCTGTCGCCGACCAATTGGCTGATGGGGGCGACGGAAGGCTCGTTGATTTTCGACGAAGGCGAGTCAACAGAGACTTCATTCACCTCTTGGGCGAAGAGGGCGGTGCTGGCGAACGCCATGGCCAGGAACAATCCTAGTAGTTTTTTCATGGTATGTAACTCTCTTTCTGTTGGTGTTTTCGATGCAATGAAGAAACGGGATCGTACCTTGATCAGATGACCGCGACAACCTCGGCGGTTTCGACGATGTCGCCCTGAGCCACGTTGATGGCCTTGACGGTGCCGGCTGAGGGGGCGACGATGTTCTGTTCCATCTTCATGGCTTCGATGACGATGATGACATCGCCTTCCTTGACGGCTTGCCCAACCGCAGCTTCCACGCGAAGGACCTTGCCGGGCAACGGGGCGACGACTTCGACGCCAGTGGCAGGTGCAGGTGCAGGTGCAGGAGCAGCTGCGGGTGCAGGAGCAGGAGCAGGAGCAGGTGCGGCTGCGGGTGCAGGAGCGGCCGGCGCTGGGGCTGCTGGTGCGGGTGCGGCGGCGCCTTCGACTAGGCTGACATTGAACGCCTGACCGTTGACGGAGACGCTGGTCTCGCTGGCAATATCAACGCGATAGGCCTTTCCGTTGACGGTAACGGTATAGACTCCGGGAGCAGATGCGGCGGGTTTTGCCGCTACCGCCGGCGCCTTCTTTTCGTCTTCCTTGAAGCGGACGCCCATGTTGATGTTGCCCTTGAGGAAGTCGATGCCCTTTGCCTCGCAGCATGCGGCGATGAAGACGTTCTCGTCCGTGACTTCGAGTCCTTCGGTCCTGAGCTGCTCTTCGTAGAATGGGCGGTTAAGCTTCGGGTTCTTGTCGTTCAGCTCGCGCGGGTTTTCGGTGGTGGGCTGGAGGCCAAGCTGCTCGGAGGCCAGCTTGACGATTTCGGGATCCGGGGTGCCGGGGGTCTTTCCAAAGTAGCCGAGGACCATCTTCCCGTAGCCGTCCGCGATCTTCTTCCAGGGTCCCTGGAAGACGTTGTTGAAGGCCTGCTGGAAGTAGAACTGGGAAACCGGCGTGACGGATGTGCCGTAGCCGCCCTTTTCGACGACCTCGCGCATTGCGTTGATGATTTCGGGGAAGCGGTCGAGGCAGTTGTTGTCGCGCATCATCTGCGTGTTTGCCGTCAAGGCTCCGCCGGGCATCGGGGACAGGGTGATGCGCGGGTTGGTGGTCCTCGCCTCTTCGGGGAGCATGTACTTGCTCATGCAGTTCTCGAAGACGTCTTCGGCCTTGAGGATCTTGGCATAGTCGATGTCGAGCGTGTAGTCCGTGCCCTTGAACGCGTGCCACATCGTGAGGATGTCGGGCTGGCCGGTGCCGCCGGACATCGGGGTCATGGAGAGGTCGATGATGTCGGCGCCGGCTTCGACGGCCGCCATGTAGCAAGCGACGCCCATGCCTGCGGTTTCATGCGTATGGACGTGGATTGGGATGTCCTTCAATCCTGCGGCGTCCAACATTTCGCGCGATCTCTTGACCGTCTCGCCGAGGACCTTCGGCGTGCATGTCCCGGAGGCGTCCTTGAAGCAAAGCGAGTGGAACTTGAGGGTTGACGAGAGGATCTTCTCGAGGATGTCGCAGTAGAACTTCGCGGAGTGCGGGTAGGTGTCCTTGACTCCCGGGGGCAGCGACATCAGCGTGATGGCGATCTCGTGCTTGAGCCCGGCGTTGTAGATGCAGTTGCCCGAGAATTCCAGGTTGCGGATGTCGTTCAGGGCGTCGAAGTTGCGGATCGAGGTCATGCCGTGCTTCTTGAACAGCTTGGCATGGAGGTCGATCATCTCGGAGGATTGGGAGGCGAGCCCGACGACGTTGACCCCGCGCGCCAGGGTCTGGAGGTTGGCGTCGGGACCGGCCGCTTCGCGGATCTGGTCCATCATGTCAAACGCATTTTCGCCACAGTAGAAAAACGGGCTCTGGAAACGGGCGCCGCCGCCGACTTCCAAGTAGGTGATGCCAGCTTCGATGGCGGCCTGCAAGGCGGGGAGGAAATCCTTCGTGATGACGCGTGCGCCAATGACGGACTGAAAGCCATCGCGGAAGGAGGTGTCCATAAAACGAATTTTTTTCATCTTCTCTGCGTTCCTTTTTTCGGGTGATTAGTTTGGTTGATTATATGGAATGACTTAATCCTTTCAGGAAAAACCGGAAATGGCCTGCCTATGGCCGAATTACTTTCCCGTGTGCTTGAAGAGTGCAAGCGCGATGGCTGCGGCCACGGAGTCGTCATCGGAACTTTCTGCCACTGGCGCGGATGCGGGCCTGGCAGCCTTCCTGGACTCTGGTTCGGGCATCAAATATGCGTACTTTTCGGAGAGTTTCGAACTGAGGTTCGTGAGCAGGATGAGTACAAACAAGAATGTGAACGTCATGCCCACGCCCGTGACCAGAAGAATTATGCTGCTTAAGAACATTGTGCCTTTCCTCAAGGGTTGTAGGTTGTTTCCTAGGTTTATAGAACTATGACAAAAATGAATAAAAGTTAAATATACTATAAAGCAGTGTTTTTTCCACTATGGACACCCTAGTTTTTGTGGAATGAAGACCGATTTCGCCAAGTTAGCGTGGATTGCCCGGGGCAGAGGGGAAATGTTGTCTAAGTTACTTTGACAGAGGTATTTGGATGCCACTATTTGGATTAGTTTCCCCTTGAGGTCCTACAGAAAACGCCTTGTTCTTCGAATGTGGGCGGCTTGATTTGAACAAGCAATCCCAATTGTGACTGAAACGATGAAGCAGTTCGAAATCGCATCAGGCAGGTCGATGCGTGAATTCCTGAGTTTATTGTCCAGGGGCGAAGAGCAAAAAAGAAGCGGTCCCGACAAGTTGGCTTTCAACCTGTCGGGACCGCTTTGGGTTTATCAGTCAGCTAAACCTGTTGTGCTTAGCCGAGGGCGCAGAGCAGCACGCCGGCCACGACTGCGGAACCGATGACGCCTGACACGTTCGGTCCCATGGCGTGCATCAGCAGGAAGTTCTGGGGATCTTCTTCAAGGCCGATCTTGTTGACGACGCGCGCGGCCATCGGAACGGCCGAGACGCCTGCGGCGCCGATCATCGGGTTGACCTTTCCGCCTGTGACCTTGCACATAAGCTTGCCGAAGAGAACGCCGCCGGCAGTGCTGAAGGAGAAGGCGACAAGACCGAGGAGCAGGATGCCCAGGGTGTTGAAGTTGAGGAACTTGTCGGCGGACAGCTTGGAGCCGACAGTCAATCCCAGGAAGATGGTGACGATGTTCATCAGGGCGTTCTGCGCGGTATCCGAGAGACGGTCGACGCACAAGCTTTCCTTCATCAGGTTTCCAAGCATCAGCATGGAGATCAGCGGCGCCGCGTCGGGGAGGAGGAAGCAGCAGAGCAGGGTGATCATGATCGGGAACATGATCTTTTCCAGCTTGCTGACCTTGCGGATGGCGCTCATGCGGACAAGACGTTCCTCTTTGGTTGTTAGGCCCTTGATGATCGGGGGCTGGATGATCGGGACAAGGGCCATGTAGGAATAGGCGGCTACGGCGATGGCTCCCAGCAGGTTGGGGGATAGCCGCGACGCCAGGAAGATCGCGGTAGGACCGTCGGCGCCACCGATGATGCCGATTGATGCTGCGTCCTTCAGCGAGAAGTGGATGAGATCGGGGAAAAGCTTGGTAATCAAGACTGCGCCGAAAAGAGCGGCGAAGATGCCCAACTGTGCAGCCGCGCCCAAGAGCGCGGTCCAGGGATTCGCAATCAGGGGAGAGAAATCGGTCATTGCGCCAATGCCAAGGAAGATCAGCAACGGGTAGATGCCCAGGTCAACGCCCTTGAACAGGATGCCCAGGATGCCGTCAGGCTCGGCCATGCCGGCCAACGGGATGTTGGACATGATCGCGCCGAAGCCGATGGGGAGCAGCAACAAGGGTTCGAAGTCCCTGACAATCGCAAGGTAGAGCAAGACCAATCCAACGCCGATCATCAGAAGACGACCAATGCCCAGCGTCCAGTCGTTTTCGGTCTGGACGATGAATTCGCGGATGCCTGTGGTTTGCCAGAGCTTGACGAGCATTTCCTTGAAGCTCATGCCCGCGTCGGTGCTTGGGGTGACGGAATCGTGGAGGATCGGCTGCGGCGTGTAGGTGAAGAGGACGTCGCCTTGCTTCAGGTGCTTGCCCAGGGAAATGTCAACGGTTTTGATTTGGGCTGCGACACCCGAGGTGACTTGTGCCTTGGAGCGATTGGGAATGCCTTTTTCCGACTCGATCCTCAAGATGCAGAGCGGGCGTCCAGGGACAATGTTTTTGCCGGCGCCCATCGAGACCTGCTCGACAACCTTGTAGACGCTGTCGCCGACCAATTGGCTGATGGGGGCGACGGAAGGCTCGTTGATTTTCGACGAAGGCGAGTCAACAGAGACTTCATTCACCTCTTGGGCGAAGAGGGCGGCGCTGGCGAACGCCATGGCCAGGAACAATCCTAGTAGTTTTTTCATGGTATGTAACTCTCTCTTTCTGGTTGGTGTTTTCGATGCAATGAAGAAACGGGATTGAACCCTGGTCAGATGACCGCGACAACCTCGGCGGTTTCGACGATGTCGCCCTGGACCACGTTGATCGCAGTGACGGTGCCGGCTGACGGGGCGACGATGTTCTGTTCCATCTTCATCGCTTCGATGACGAGGATGACATCGCCTTCCTTGACGGCTTGTCCTATTGCAGCTTCGATACGGAGAACCTTGCCGGGCAACGGGGCGATGACTTCCACGCCAGTGGCGGCCGTTGGTGCGGGAGCAGGGGCGGCTACAGGAGCAGCTGCGGCGGGAGCAGGTGCTGGCGCAGGTGCTGGCGCAGGTGCTGGTGCTGGTGCTGGTGCTGGTGCTGGTGCTGGTGCTGGTGCTGGTGCAGGTGCTGGTGCAGGCGCAGGCGCAGGTGCAGGCGCGGCGGCGCCTTCGACCAGGCTGACATTGAACGCCTGGCCGTTGACGGAGACGCTGGTCTCGCTGGCGACATCGACGCGATAGGCCTTTCCATTGACGGTAACGGTACAGACCCCGGGAGCGGATGCGGCGGGTTTCGCTGCCGCCGACGCCCTGTGCTTGGCCAGTGCAACTGCAATCGCTGCGGCCACGGCGGTATCATCGGAACTTGTTGCCACTGGTACGGGCGCGGGTGCAGACCTGCTAGCCTTCCTGGGTTCCGGATCGGGCAGCAAATATGAGTATTTTACGGCAATTTTCGAATTGAGGTTCGTCAGCAGGATGAGTATATACAAGAATATGAACGTCATGCCCATGCCCGCAATCAGAAGAATAAAGCTGCTTAAGAACATTGTACCTTTCCTCGGGGTTGTAGGTTGTTAATTCAAAATGACTGTGACAAAAATTTAAACACAGATAGACTACAAAAAATTTATTTTGCCACCACGGACAACCTGCCTTTGGCAGAACAAGGGACGAGCTTGCCAAGACAGTTGGTTATGGAATTGTCTCTGAAGTGGTGAGTGGAAAGGGAATGTTGTCAGGGTCCTGCCCTGACAGGGGCATTTGGATGCCATTCCTTGGAGTCGTTTCCGCAATTGACGACATCCGGGATGTGAAGTTTGTGCGTTCTTCCTGAAAGTGGCTGGGACAGTGTCGACAATGGTGAAATTTGCTCGTATTGCCGAACGTTGCTTCGCCGGTTGCTGAGTCGGAGTAATCTTGAATCTCTTCTGCTATCCCAGGATTTGTGCTCGTCTGAGGCACTAGGTGCCGGAATCGCCTTGTTGCCCAAGGACGCCTGGTTTGTAATCAAATTGGCTTTTTGCCTGTTTCCTTGGATGGAATTTGAGACCTCGAACCGCATCCCGCCAGTTTCGCTAGGATGAAAGCAAAGCGCAAAGAGCAGCACGCCTGCAATCGAGGCGAAGATGGCAATGCTCTTGGAAATGACGGCTTTTGTCATATAAGGATAGGATGATGAGAAATCAGCTGGAAACTTAAAGTATAAATATACCTTGAGAAGCCCGAATTTCAATCGTATGTCACCTGCAAAATCAACTCAAAAACAAAACATGGCGTGGTTAGGAGGTATTCTACATGATTTTTAAGTACGAAAGCGCAAAAAATGCCTATTAAACAAAGTGCACGGGGAATTGAAAATTGGGCAAAGGAGCAACGGCAAAGGATCATGGGGCAGGGCGGGGAGCTGTTTTCAGGGCTTGCTTTTCGTTGAAGACGACAATGCCCATCTGGTTTCCGTCCATGGTATTCGGTTCGATGAAGGATCCGTCGCCGAAGTCATTCCAGGAGTGGATGCAGACGATTCCAGCCTTGTTTTGGAAGGCGAGCCTCAGTCGATTGGCGAGGTTTTTGCCTTTGCCTCGGGGGAGAATCCAGTCGGCCTGGTGCTTGTTGTCAACGCTTTCCGGAAGTTTGCTGTTGTCTCCGGCCTTGACCCATGTGAATTTCTCCATTTGGCTTGGGAGACCTGGCGTTGCGCCGACGGGTACTGAATGCCAATCTTCGCCAAGCCTCCTGAAGGTGGCGAAAGACTCGGTATGATGCTGGACCTGCCTGATCAATTTGATGTCCTCACGAAATGCCAAAACTGCCTTGCCACCGAGCATCAAGGTACTTCTGTGATTCGCAAGTCCTTGTTGATCAAGGTATTGTGCAATGTTTCCACTGGCGATCTCGTAACCCCTCGACCCGCCAACCAACAAGCCGACGCGAAGCGGAGGCGACAACTCAGACGCCAAGTCGTAGAAACGACGGATACGCTCGGCGCGAATCGATTCCGCAAAGTCCTCGGGGGTAACCGACAACAAGACCCCGTCAATGCCATACGAACGGATCCGAGACAGGTCGCGACGCATCCGCGAATCGGTCCAACCGCTGTAGGACGGCATCGGACGCAACTTCCCAGAGGGCAACTCCGGATAGGGAAAATACTCAACCAATAGCAATGGGAGAGAAGAACCCACATAAGGGGAATGGGATAACTCAATCGGAATATCCTCGGGAATCGAACGGCATGACGACAAAAGCAAGGCAGAAAGCAAAGCTCCCATCGCCAGCAAATAGCCTTTGGAGAAGTTGATCATCGAAGAACCTTAAGTGGATTGGGTTTCATGTTGACCCCTGAAATGTTCCCACACACCGACGGAAAATAAAACATAACATCCTTGACAGCAAAAACAACACGAGACCAAAACAATTGTTGAAACCTAACAAACAAGAATGACAAAGATCTGAGGGAGGATTTTTACCGGCAGCTCACGATAGCAACTCCTTGAGGAAGCCGAAAAGCAAAACCAAAAGCCAAAATTCTAGACTCCAGGCCGGGAAAGTGGGGCAAGGAGGACACTCAAAAAAGACGGATTATTATGTCGCATAATGTGGATTATGTTTAATTTGATTTGGGGTCCTTGGACTTTGGCTATTTTGCAAATGCTTGGTATTTCGATAGTTATAAAAGCCTGTCGATGACCTGTTAATAACTTTTCAATAACTTTTTGGGGAAATTGCCATATCTTCTCACCTTGTTGTCAAGGTCTGTCGCAATGGCTCCTGATGGCTTGAAAAACATCGCGTTTTCGTGACAATTGTCATATGTGGGCTACATTTTGAGGGTTTGGTTTGGTTAGTAAAAGTGTCGTCAAGATATCGGTATTTTCATCACAGGAGTTTCACGGGATGTCGAAGTTGAAGATTGCCCTTGCAGGTTTGGCTCATGTCCATGCGATTGGATTCTTGAGGATATTCAATGCATTCAAGGACGAAGTTGAATGGGTTGGCTTTGCTGATATTCCAGATGCAAAGGGTTCTGAGGCCGAGAGCTTGGCTTGTCGCCTGGAGAAGAATGTCGGGAGTTCGACGCCCTTGCCTCCTCAATTCGATGATTTGACGTCCTTGCTGGATGCCGGTCCCGAGTTGGTATGCATTGCGAGCGACAACAACTCCCACGCCGAGGTTGCCGAGGCGTGCTTGCTCAGGAACATATCCTGTGTGATTGAGAAGCCGATGGCGTTGTCGATGTCCGATGGGCGTCGGATTTTGGCCGCGGCGCGTAAAAGCACGGCTACATGTGCCGTAAACTGGCCAATTGCCTGGTTTCCAGCGTTCAATTTGGCAAAGCGGCTTGTTGACGAAGGTTCGATTGGTCGCTTGTTGCGTGTGACGTATCGCAGTCCGAACACCCGTGGTCCATACTGCCTGAATGCCAGCGAGGATCGTGCTGCATTAGGCGATATCTGGTGGTATCGACACGATCGCGGCGGTGGTTCCCTGGCGGATTATGCGGGTTATGGCTTTACGTTGGCGACCTGGTTTTTCGGTCGCCAAGCGGATCGCGTGATGGGGTTGCGGAAGAATTTCCTGATGCCTTTTGCCCCTGGCATCGAGGATTATTCGGCATTCATCGCGGATTTTGGCGATGGCGTTGCCCATGCCGAGGGGTCCTGGTCAACGTTTTCTTCAGGCGAGATCCCGACTGGTCCGGTTCTGTATGGAAGCGAGGGAACGATTGTCTGCGACCGTTTTACGCCCGAAGTCAAGGTATACAAGACCTTCAAGCCCTACACTCGCGCCCTGCCCCCCGAGGAAACCCTGGCTCCTAAAAACGATCCGTCGCTGAATCTCGGCCGTCAAATGATCGACCACCTGAAATCCGGGAAGCCCTTGCATCAGATGATTACGTTGGATTTCAACCTCAAGCAGCTTGCGGCAATGGATGCAGGCGTTCGCTCCTGCGAATCGGGAATTGCCGAGAAGACACTTGATCCCTTTGCGTAATCAATTTATTTGGAAGAAGATATGAAAAATACGATTGAGATTGCAGGAAAAGACATCCTAATCAACGGCGTTACGACTCAAATTCGCTCCGGTGCGATGCACTACTTCAGGATTCACCCTGGTTATTGGCGTGATCGCCTGATGAAGCTGAAGCAATGCGGATTGAATACGGTTGAAACGTATTTTGCATGGAATTTCCATGAGCCCCGCGAAGGCGAATATGATTTCAGCGGCTGGCGTGACGTCGTGTCGTTCATCAAGCTGGCCCAGGAATTGGGCTTGATGGTGATCGCCCGCCCAGGTCCCTTCATTTGTTCGGAATGGGATTTTGGCGGCATTCCTTCGTGGTTGCTATCGAAGCCCTCGATGCGCATACGTTGCATGAATCCTGTTTGGCTGGAAGCCGTTGACCGATATTTTGCGACAATCCTGCCAATGCTCCACGGGCTTCAATGGACACAAGGCGGCCCGATCATCATGATGCAGATTGACAACGAGTACGGGAGCGTCGGCAACGACGTCGAGTACATCCGCCACTTGTATCAGCTTCACATCGATGCCGGCTTTGACATTCCGATGTTCATCTCGGATTCCATTTCATCGACCACGGCGCTATCTGGCGGGATACCCGAAACGTTGCTGACGGGGAATGGTCGTCGCCGACCTGTGAATTTCCTCAACACGATTCAAGCGCTTCGTCCTGGGGTTCCTGAGATTATCATGGAGTTGTGGTCCGGCGTTTCCCACAAATGGACCCAATCAGGATGGCTGACGCACGATCCGGAGGATGTCCGGGTTGACGTCGAGAGCCTGATGGAGCGCAAGGCATCCTTCAACTTCTACATGTTCCACGGAGGCACGAGCTTCGGCTACTATCCTGGGGCGGTGTCGGATGGCTCAAAGTATCTCCCTTACCTTAACTCATATGATACGGACGCGCCTTTGGACGAGGCCGGAAACCCAACGGAAAAGTACTTCATCATCCAATCGGTCATCAAGAAGCATTGTCCCGAGGCGTTTACCGAGGAACCGAAGCCGATTCCTGCCCGGGATTTCGGTCGCGTCAACCTGGCTGAAAGCGCTCCGTTGCTGGAGAATCTCCAGTTGCTGGGGCGTTCTGTGGATAGCGTAACCGCCGAGCCGATGGAGTATTACGGTCAAGATTTCGGCTTTATCCTCTACTCCACGGATCTTAGCTACTTGCCGAGGCGCATTTGCTCCTTGAAGCTGGAGAATCTGGCCGACAGGGCTCAGGTGTTCGTCGATGGGGTTTCCTATGGAACCATCTACAGGAACGATGCATCGCAATCGATTCAAGTTCCAACCGGCAATATCCAGATATTGGTTGAAAACATGGGTCGGTTCAACTCAGGAATGGGTGCGCACACGCACTTTTGGAAAGGCTTGACGGGTGTAGTGATGGATGGTTGTCGCCGTCTGTATCACTGGACCGTCACCCCACTCCCCTTTGACGACTTGTCCGCCCTGCCCTTTGGTTCTTTGGTTTCCCAAGGCAACACGCCGTGCTTCCATCGTGGCGTGTTTGAGGTTGACGAACCAGCTGACACCTGGTTGCGTGTCCCATACGGCCGTAAAGGCCAGGTTTGGCTCAACGGGTTCAACTTGGGGCGCTATTGGCAGGAAGGCCCACAATATGCGCTTTACGTGCCTGCCCCACTCCTCAAGCAAGGTCGCAACGAATTGGTGATCCTGGAGCTTCACGGACTCAGAGGCGAACCCATCGTGGAACTGATCGACCATTACGATCGGGCGCCATCGATCGCGCTTCCACTTTACTAATCTAGATTTTTCAGCAATAAACCATTTAGGGAAAACAAGCTATGGCAAATTTCAAGGTAGCCTGGAAGGCATTTTGGTCCATATTGAAATCCGACGAATCGGCTCGCGATTGGGAGAGCCTAATGTCCAAGAAATGCCTGCCGGCCGGCGAAGCGGTCGGAGCAGAAGATGCCGCTTCCGACTCTGAGGAATCGGCTCCGACGCAGCAGGTATTGCTGGAAGGCGAGGCGGTGCATACATTGGCTTTGCTTCAGCGTGAGGCGCGGCTGATTGATTTCCTGCAAGAGGATCTTAGTCCCTACTCCAACGAACAGGTTGGCGCGGCGGCGCGGAAAGTCCACGACGACGCCAAGTCAGCGCTGAAGAAGTATTTCAATCTGGAGCCTGTCCTGTCTGGCGAAGAAAACACGCAGGTGAAATTGGAAGCGGGTTTTGACACAAGCAAGATTCGTGTATCGGGTCGATTGGCCGGCGAACCTCCTTTCCAAGGGATGTTGCTGCATCGTGGCTGGAAGGCGGGGAAGATCACCTTGCCGACCAGGACCGATGCTGTGGATCCGGCAGTCATTTGCCCGGCGGAAGTCGAAATACAAGGCTGATTTTCGACATAAAAACAAGGCGGTTTCTGTGTTGACTCAGAAATTTGAGCGCACGGAACTCACCAAAAAAATCACTGGTTTCGTACTCAAATGACATGTGACATGCCTATTCGTGGCGGGACTGGGGTCAGCCCTGAAAGGGCGTGATATACAAGCCCAGGGCAACGCCCAGGACTGGTACAGGCTACAATGAAAGGTACATCTGGCATTGAACGCAACTATGTCGCGCCCCTACAGGGCTTGAGGCTATTGGGGGGACTTCGAACCCCAAGGCGGCGCACGCCTCTGGCGTGCTTACCCTGGGCTAAGTATGTCACGCCCCGTTGGGGCTGGTGTACGCAACCAAAAATGAAGTTGCTTGTCATGGTATGAAAACCTTTTTTCAATGCATTTTACCAATATGGTGAATTGAACAAGCTTTTCAACCCTTTGACATTCAACCAATTAGAAACAAAATCCGATTTCAACTGCTTTTTTTAGGATTATGCATATGTTTGCGCCGCAGGCACCTACAGCAAGCTCGGAGAGCTGGCATCATGAGTAACCCCAGATGGAGCGAAGCGGAATCTGGGGAAAGCCCCCCCGAAATCAAAGCCTTGGAAAGGCGACACATGAACCGGCGCCAACACTGCGAATCCAAAGCAAAGGCGTTGGTTTTAGCGTCTTTATTTGCCACGGTGCCGCTTGACCACATCAAGGTCTGCCGCAAAATCGTCAGGCACGCCAACCAAGCTCTTTCGGAAGTTCGGCAAGAATTGCCATATCCGTAAAAATGACGATGCGTTTTTCACTTCATGGTTTCAGGGATAAGCTAATATCACTCGGTGATCACGTTATTTTCAACGAAATTATGCTTATTTTTCTAAAGACTCGTCCTCGAAAATCATATACCGCATTCTGGAGACCATGCCATCGTTCGAACGCCAGTCGGTCTTTGGCTTAAATTGACTTGATTGTATATGGCTGTTTAACCAGGCAAGGCATATTTCGCGATCCTTGGACAAATAGCGGAAAAGCGACACTTGAGGGAAATCCTGAATCATCAACTGCAGTGCATTGGCCGCCAGATAAGAATGCCCGCTGTAGCGGTCTTCCCACTCATCCAACTTATCCTCGTCGTAATCCTCTTCCTCATCTTCCTCTTTCTTATTGCTCTTAATATAAGCCTCCTCGTTTTCCACAAATCTGATGACATCCCCCCGCTGTCTCAGATATTCCCCCAGCATAAGGACGGCCTCTCGCTTCCTCAGCAGCGAAACATACGGGATGATATACCTTGCCTGCTTAAGTTCAAGGATTTTTCCATTGTTGTGCATCAGACTGAGGAACTGCCGCAGTTCGTCCTGCGTTCCGTTTTGCGCTAGAAACACCAAGGCCAGAAAAGGCGCCGTATGGCGGGTTTCGGCACTGAATCTCCTGCATTTGGCAGCGTCTTTCCGCAGCCGCTCATAGACGTTCTGTTCCAAGTCGTCACCGTCAATGAAGAACATAAGCCGCAGACATTGAATGTCTGTCATGCTGTGTTTTCCCTTGCTGAGAATCCGTAGCAAAATGCTGTTCAGCGTCTTTTTAGCCTCAGCGGAGAACAATGTATGGCAACCGCATTTCACTGTCAGCTGGTAGCAGATGGCCGAATGGGAGCTGGCGAATGACTCGTCATCCAGCATCTCCAACAGCCTGGCGACGGTCTTCCGCTGCTGCTCCGCTCCATCTTTATCGAAATTTTCCATAAGGCGTTGAATGGCTGAATTCTGTTGGGTACCGGAATGCCCTGCCGTATCAGGCTTCGGGTTGCGTCGAAGCGAACTGCCTCCATCGGACATCATAGTGTCGTTCCTGTATTTCCATTGTGGATTCAAAGAAAACCATTCCATACATTTCTCCCTGCCTCCCTGCAGGTATATTTCTCTGGTTTTAAAAGAAACATCAGGAAAGCCTTCCAGTTGCGCATGCAATGCCTTGGCCGCAAAGTAGGCAACGCCTGTGAACCTTGGAAACACGTCGTTTCCATTGTCCTGATACAAATCGTTCTCCAGCATCTCACGCAGCAGCTCCGTAATCCGCCTCTTGCGGACAAGCGACATTGCGTCCATGAATACCTTTAATTTCCTATGATATCTCGTAAAACTCGTTTCTCCTTGTACCGTGTCCAGCATGAATGCAAATCTAAGTCTGCTTACATTCCGTTCTTCGTCAATCCCTGCACTGACCAGTATCAGGCATGCCAGAAACGGTTTTTTGTCCTTATTCCAAACTTGAATTCCCGATGCAGCATGATGTGCCATGGCCTGGTAGAAGGCATTGCTGAAGATATCCTTGTCGCAGTGCCCCAGCATTTTCAACGGAACGATCATGATGTCATTGTTCTCTGTTGAAAAATCTGAGATGCATAAACGCTCCAGTATACTGACAACTTCTGCTGACTGTCCAGAAACTTCAGTCAGGTATTCTGTAATGCCCTCAATGATATCCCCCCGCATCTTGCTGTATTCTGAATCCTCAAGCATCCTGTACAATTTTAAGCATACCGCTTTGCGGATCTCTTCGTTGCAACTGGCGAAACGCTTCCCTTCAAGAAACTTAAGTAGTACATATCTAAACATGGGATTGTTCTTTCCATTGATTGACGGAGCCAGCAGCTGATATATTCCTGGCAGCTTCTCATTATGCGGCGAAGAGTCTTCCAGTATGTCACCACTCTCTATGGTATCGTCTATGAGCTTCAGCAAGGCAGGTTCTTCTTCACGCAAATCTCCCGCCACCCAATACTCACTTTTCTGATACTTCGCAATCCCTCTGCAGAGCTTCTCAAACGTCTGCTGGCCGTTGTCGCCCAGGCAAGCCATAGACAGCAGGAGAAGAAAAGCAGCCAATTGCCTAAAGCTTCTCATTGTTCACCTCAATTAATTTGAATTTGTATGTGGTTTATTCCATTGTTCATACCTTAATGCATTTTTGTTTGTACTGCTATAAGTATCTCTCATAAGGTTATCACGATCCTGCGTTTTGTGCTCCAATTCTAAGGAATGTCCCAATTCGTGAGCCGGTGCCATCAGAGAATTGGCATAGCCGCTTATCACAAATGAAGCAGTGTCAATAGAAGCACCAATAACGTTAGTGCTATTTCCGTCAACAATTGTTCCATAAATTACGAACATAATATAACTTTGGCTATACCATAATTATGACCTGAATCCGTAAAAGCGACGATGCGTTTTTTACTTCACGGATTAAGGAAAGTCTTAGTTCCACTCGCCGACAAGCTTGTCAATAATGGAATTTATGCAGAATCCTGAAGAAATCAACTCGAAGAGCAACGCTAAATCATCTCCTGTCATCCGAAATTCCAGGTATTTACCATCCAGATGAATATTTGTCCGGGTGGGGTTAATAATCCAAGATAACCTTGTAATCATCTTTGTTCTTTTCCCACCATATCCGGCAGTCCGCAACTGCTTTCAATCCTTGCTCTCCGGAAAGATAGGCAAACATCGGAAGCAGGGTTTCATCGCCTCCTTCCATCTTCTCAAGGATGTTAGGAAGGATGATGATTCCCATGTTCTGAAGCCTTTCAAAAGCCTGGGCCTTGTCCACTGTTGACATAGCATCTATTTCATAATAGATTTGATACTTCTCGTTGAACAGTCTTTGGGTTTGCCTGCGGCCTTTCTCCCACCAATACAACCAAATGGAATCGAACTCCGTATTTTTATCTTTGAAATCATGGAATCCTGGCGGATAGTACGCATATTCTGGATAATCAATAAAAACATGGGCTTTTTTCTTTTCATCAAATGTTGAAATGAAACGGTTTTTGAACAAAGCGGGAAAAAAATCCAATAAATCCTTTTGTCCAGCTTTGTATTCAGATATAAGAAACGCCGCAACAGCTGGTCCTCTTGCCAAAATAGCCCGTTTAGCTTCTGTATTGGTATCTATATTACTTTTCAATGGGTTCTCTCTGGCTTTCAAAAGGCATTCTTTTCTCCATTGATTAATCTCCTTTTGCAATGCAGGGATATCCTGACCAGAAACTTCAATTGCAATAAAACAATTTACCAATATAATCAGTAAGAATTTCATGACATTCTCCCTTTGTTATTGTGCATTCTGTCAAAAATAATATTCTTCAAGTTTTCCTAACTTACTTGTCCATAGTTGCTTAAGACCGTTTCTTCATCTATCCTTCAAATTAACTGAAAAATATCCTTTCACTTTGG
>JAGVUR010000061.1 GCA_019136135.1 Verrucomicrobiota bacterium | reverse complement strand
CATTCCCGGCCCTGATGAATGGCTTCAAGAAACTTGTTGACGAGTTCCAGATGGCATCCCAGTTGATCGTGGCAGGATGCGACTACAAGCTCAATTGTAGGTTCAAGGAAGAGATTCCTGAAATCTATACGATGCAGTGGATCGGGGCATGGGGAGAGGGGGACCGAGCAAAGAAAAAGGTCGATATGTTCAACAAGCTGGCAGCGGTCAACTTCGCCGGACTCGACTTGGTTCAATACCACCTTGAATTCAATAGCAAGGCGGCGGAAGACGAATGGCCCTATGACATATCGGAAGAGGACCTGCGTGACGCCTTGTCGCATCTTGGTCCGAGACTTGAGGTTTTCCCATGGAATTTCACCGAATCCTCATTGCGTAAGTTGATTGATTTGGGTATCCGCCAATATGCTACCGATGAGCCGAAACGCTTCGCCGCAGCCCTGAAATAAAAGAACTCGAGCAAACTTGATGTGATGGGGCGACCGTCTCCCGACTTCTGGCTTAAAACAATGGACAAGCAAGTACTTATAGCATTTTCGCTTACGCTTTTCGCAGGACTTTCTACTGGGATAGGCAGCCTAATTGCATTTTTTGCAAAACGTACCAACACACGTTTCCTGTCGATTTCTCTGGGGCTTTCGGCGGGGGTGATGATTTATGTGTCGTTTATGGAGCTGCTTACCGATGCCATCGATGCGCTCAGTGCCCTGCATGGCGACAAATTGGGGACGCTCTATGCCTTGTTGGCTTTTTTCGGGGGTATGTTGCTGATAATGATAATAGACAGTTTGGTGCCGGAGGCGGAAAATCCTCACGAAGCAAGAAGTGTGGAAGAGATTGCCGATGTCGCTCAATCGCAACCTGATGCTAACGCACCACACAACGAAAAGCTGATGCGTGTGGGCTTGGTTTCAGCATTGGTTCTGGCTATTCATAATTTTCCCGAAGGAATGGTGACTTTTCTTGCAGGACTGAAAGATATAAGTATCGCCATTCCCATTGCCTTGGCTATTTCCATACACAATATTCCCGAAGGCATCGCCGTATCGGTACCAATCTATTATGCAACGGGAGATCGCAAACGTGCCTTTTGGCTGTCGTTTCTTTCAGGGTTGTCCGAGCCGCTTGGAGCTTTGGTGGGCTATTTGGTTTTAGCGCCTTATCTCAATGATAATATGTTCGGGCTGATGTTTGCCGCCATTGCGGGAATTATGGTCTTTATCTCGTTGGATGAGCTGCTACCCGCGGCCAAAGAGTACGGCAAGCATCTTGACGCTATTTATGGATTGGTGGCAGGCATGGCGATAATGGCGGTAAGCTTGTTATTGCTGGGATAGATCGATAGAAGCTTGAAATACGCCCTGCTTTTTGAAATCTGCCGCTTTGAAGATTGTTTTCCGTCAAGCGGCAAGCATACCCCGGGAATCCAGGTTTCCATCGATCAGCTTTCTTGAAGATTGACCTTTGAGCTGTATATTATTGAGAATTAGATTTTAAGGGCGCCTATCTCAGTTGGTTAGAGAGTTTGGTTTACACCCAAAAAGTCGTGGGTTCGAGTCCCTCGGCGCCCACCATGTAAAAGCTGTAATCCCACTTAAAGAGGTTACGGCTTTTTTTTGTTTCTTGTGGTAAACGATATCACGAAAAAAACGAAGAAATTCGCTTTTCAGAACCGTGGTGATTTCTTTAATTCAGTGCAAGGCGACTTATATTAAAAGATTTGACTAAATAAGTCGCTTTCAAATGAAATTATCAAAGGGCAATGAAAATGAATGAAGCTGTCAGAAGAGTGTTTGTCGAAAATCGTCCTGGTTTTGACGTTGAAGCACAGAATCTATTGAAGACTTTGCGCAATGAATTGGGTATCGCGTCCCTGAAAGGGGTGCGCATATTCAAGCGATATGACTTTTCGGGTGTCAGCAATTCGGAGGCAAAGATTGTGACGAATGCAATTTTGTCCAAGCCGAATAGCGATGTTGTGTATGACGAGGTATTGCCGGAATTGACAGGTTGTCGAGTGCTTGCCGTTGAGTCATTGCCTGGCCAGTACGACCAGCGTGGGGATGTTGCCGCGCAAACCGTTCAGTTTATGACGCTAAAGGAACGCCCCGTATTCAAGACCGCAATAGTCTATGCCTTCAAAGGCGCCTTGTCAGACGGGGATTTTGCTCGAATTACAAGACATTTGGTCAATCCCATTGAATCATGCCTCGCCTCGCCCGACAAGCCAAAAACCCTTGAAATGCAAGCGGATACGCCGCCAGATGTCGAAGTGATCAAGGGCTTTATCGACTTTACGCCGGCGCAAATCGCTGAGTTTGCCAAGGAAATGGGAATCGCGATGACCACCGAAGATCTGGCATTTTGCCAAACCTATTTCCGTGACAAGGAGCGCCGCGACCCGTCATTTGCGGAAATCAGGGTCATCGATACCTATTGGTCAGACCATTGTAGGCATACGACGTTCCAGACTGCGATTGACAAGGTCGAATTCGAGCTTTCACCCTTGACGAAGCCGATAACAAAAGCGTATGCCGACTACAAGAAGCTGCGGGAAAGCCTGGGACGCAAGGAAAAGACACTCTGCCTGATGGACATTGCGACCATCGGAGCTCGCGAACTGAAGCGCCTTGGCAAGCTGGAGCATCTGGATGAATCGGAAGAAATCAACGCCTGCTCAATCGTCGTCGAAGCTGAAATCGACGGCAAAAAGCAGGAATGGCTGGTGATGTACAAGAATGAAACGCATAACCATCCGACTGAGATCGAACCCTTTGGCGGCGCCGCCACCTGCTTGGGTGGTGCGATTCGCGACCCGCTGTCGGGTCGGTCCTATGTTTACCAGGCGATGCGCATTACAGGCGCTGGCGATCCAACGGCCAGCCTTGAATCGACCTTGCCCGGGAAGCTTCCCCAGCGGCAGATTGTTCGCACTGCTTCCTTGGGTTACTCGTCTTACGGCAATCAGATTGGCGTGCCTGCCGGCAAGGTTCAGGAAGTTTATCATCCTGGTTTCATCGCCAAGCGAATGGAATTGGGTGCGGTCATTGCGGCCGCTCCGCGAACGAACGTGGTTCGGCATGTGCCGGCTCCCGGCGATGTCGTCCTGCTTATTGGCGGCAAGACGGGACGAGATGGCTGCGGAGGCGCAACAGGTTCCTCAAAGGCGCATACCGGCGAATCCCTGACGTCTTGCGGCGCCGAAGTCCAAAAGGGCAACCCGCTGATCGAACGTAATATCCAAAGACTATTCAGAGACCCCGAATTTTCAACGCTTGTGAAGCGTTGCAACGACTTCGGAGCAGGTGGCGTATGCGTGGCCATCGGCGAATTGGCTGACGGATTGGAAATCTGTCTGGACAAGGTTCCGACAAAATACGATGGATTGGATGGAATCGAACTGGCGATCTCCGAATCCCAGGAACGCATGGCGTGCGTTTTCGCTTCCAAGGATGCACCCAAGGCAATCGAAATGGCAGCTCGCGAAAACCTGGAGGCAACGGCAGTCGCCGTGGTCACGGAATCGCCGAGACTCAAGATGAACTGGCGTGGCAAGACCATCATCGATATCGCCCGTGAATTCCTGGATACCAACGGACTGACCCAGCACACTAGCGCGTTCGTGGAAGCTCCCGATGAAGCTGAAAACTACTTTGCAGCTCAAGGCTCGGGGCGCGACAAGGCAGACTGGCTGACGATGCTCAAGGATCTGAACGTATGTTCCCAAAAGGGATTGGTTGAGCGCTTTGACGCAACGATCGGCGCCGCGACTGTCGTTGCCCCGTACGGTGGCAAGCTCCGCTTGACGCCCAACGAGGCGATGGTCGCCAAGCTCCCAACGAGCGGAAAGACAACGACCTGCACGATTTTGAGCCATGGCTACGACCCGTACCTTTGCTCCTGGTCGCCTTTCCATGGTGCGCTGTACGCTGTGGTGGAATCGATCGCGAAGATTGCCTGCGCCGGTGGCGATACGACAAAGGTCAACCTTTCGTTCCAGGAGTATTTCGAGCGCCTGGGCAAGGATGCCGAGCGTTGGGGCAAGCCCCTGACGGCATTGCTTGGCGGCTTGCGTGCGCAATTGGAGTTTGGCGTCGCGGCAATCGGCGGCAAGGACTCGATGTCAGGTACGTTCGAGGATATCCACGTACCGCCGACCTTGGTCTCCTTTGCGGTGGCTGTCCAGCATGAAAACATGATTCTGACGCCGGAATTCAAGTCCCCGAACGCAAAGGTGTATCTGCTTCCCGTGACCAGAACGGCAGACGGACTTCCCGACTTTGCAGGGTTGCGCACCAACTACGCATCGTTGCTTAAGTGGAACAAGGAGAAAGCCATCGCGGCGGCCCACACGGTCGGAAAGGGCGGTATTGCTGCTACAATTGCCAAGATGAGCTTCGGAAACGCAATCGGTTTCCGCTTTGAAGCAAGCGTTGATGCAAGCACGTTGTTCGTGCCTGAATATGGCGCGATCGTCTTCCAGGCAAAAGCGGACGCCAAAAAAGAGTTCCCAGGCGCAATTCTGCTCGGTCAGACGACTGAAGCGCCCGAGATTGCCTTCGGGGACAAGAAGTTGATTGCGCTTGACGAGGCCGTTTCAGCCTGGCAATCAACCCTTGAAGGCATTTACCCGACCCGTGCCGCAGCTCCTGAAGCTCCGGCATGGCGCCCCTTTGAAAAGGGCGGCAAACGCAAGACCACATTGGCGAAGATCGCTCGTCCGCGCGTTTTCATCCCTCTCTTCCCAGGCACCAATGGTGAATACGACACGCAAAAGGCTTTTGAGCAGGCAGGGGCAATGGTAACCCCCATTGTGGTACGAAACCTCAATCCGAAGGCCATCGAGGAATCGATCCAGGAAATGCTCAAGGCTATCAAACAAGCTCAAATCATCGCTTTCCCAGGAGGCTTTTCAACCAGTGACGAACCTGTGGGATCCGAAAAATTCATTGCGACAGTCTTCAGGAATCCTAAACTTGCAGAGGCTGTCCAGGACTTCCTCAACCAGCGGGACGGATTGGTGCTTGGAATCGGCAGTGGCTTCCAGGCGCTTGTCGAACTCGGACTCGTTCCATACGGCACCATCAAGCCGCAAGTGGATCAGGATGCCCCAACGCTGGCAATCAATTCGATTGGACGGCACGTCGCAACGACCGTCAACACTGTCGTTGCCTCGAATCTGTCTCCTTGGCTGATGCATGTCAAGCCAGGCGATGTCCATGCAATCCCAGTCTCGCACATTGAGGGACGATTCGTTGCAACCCCGCAACAAATCAAAGCCTTGGCGGAAAATGGCCAGATCGCTTTCCAATACTGCGATTTGAACGGGACGCCGGCGGCGGACATGCCTTGGAATCCCAATGGTTCCGTCAATGCGATCGAAGGCATCACCAGCCCCGATGGACACATCCTGGGCAAGATGGGGCATTCCGAACGAGTCGTGGATTCCGCAATTGCCATCAACATTCCGGGAAATCCAGACCAGAAGCTTTTCCAAGCAGGTGTTGATTATTTCGCGTAATCCCGTTTGATCCAAACAAAAGCCGTCGCCACGAAGTTCTCATGGCGACGGCTTCTTTTTGTCTTAACAATCCAGCCACTTGGTAGTTGGAGTGGGAGAATTGTCGCGTCAGGTTTTTACGCTCTTTCGACGACTATTTTTTCATCGATCTGTTCTTTGAGGATTCTTTCGATACCGTGCTTGAGCGTCATTTGCGCATGTGGGCAGGATCCGCAGGCGCCCTTGAGCTTGAGGTAAACGGTGTATCCATCAATTTTGACCAATTCAAGATCGCCGCCATCGGCTTGGAGTCCTGAACGAAGATCTTCGAGCGTTGCCTTGATTTTGTCATTCATGGTGTTTTTTCCTTTATTAGAGTCCTTTCATTTGTTCGCGAACACGGTCGAGTTTTTCCTGTGCTTCGGCAAGTTTTGTCCGCTCCTGTTCGACGACTGCCTCGGGCGCCTTGGAAACGAAATTTTTATTCCCGAGCTTTTTATTGATCATATCGACGTACTTGGCGAGTTCCTGTTCCTGTTTTTCAAGCCTTGCCTTTTCGGCATCAAGGTCAACGATTCCCGCAAGTGGAATGTACGCTGTGGCTGATGTTGAGACTGCGATTCCGCATGGGACATCGGGTTGGAAGTCCTGGATGACGTCAAGCTGTCCTGCATTGAGGAGTGACTTGAACGTCGTAAGGTCGCGGTTCAGGTACTGAGCGACTTCTGCTGAAGCTGGTGCGACGATGAGGTCGATCGGCTTCGAGGTCGCGATATTGTAGTTTGCCCTGACTGCCCTGACTGCCCTAATCAGTTCGAATTTGGCTTCTGCATTCGTGACGGCTTCCTGGGTCGCTCCGAGTTTATCCAGCAGTTCCTGTTCGATTGGCGTTGGCCACGTGGCCAGCATAATCGATTCGTCTTCTGATGCGAAGCCCATTTGATGGTAGAGTTCGTCTGTGACGAAGGGCATCACGGGGTGCAGGAGCTTGAGGAACGTGGCAAGGCAGTAATCGAAGATTTGGAGGACGTTTTGCTTGAGTTTCTCGTCGTCCCCATTGAAGACTGGCTTGCATGATTCGAGGTACCAGTCGCAGAACTTGTTCCAGATGAATTCATAGAGCATCTTGGAGACGTCATTGAATCTAAAGTTGGCAAGTCCGTCTGAGATATCGATGATTGCCTGGTTGAGCGAAGCGATGATCCATTGGTCATCGGGCCTGAGGTTGTCGAGTCCCTGAAGCGTTGGATCCTTCATCGTTGCAGGGCCTTGCCTGAGCCTGAATCGAACCACGTTCCAGATCTTGTTGGCGAAGTTTCTTCCGATTTCGCACTTTTCGTTGCTGTAGCGGATATCTTGCCCGACCGGTGCGATGTAGATGATGGTGAATCGAAGCGCGTCCGCACCATATTGCTTGACGACTTCCAGGGGATCCGGGGAGTTGTTTAGGCTCTTCGACATCTTGCGACCCTTCTCGTCGCGGATGATCGAGGTGAAATAAACATCCTGGAAGGGAATGTCGCCGACGAATTCGAGGCCGGCCATGATCATTCTGGCGACCCAGAAGAAGATGATGTCAGGCCCGGTGACCAGGCTCTGGGTCGGATAGAATCTCTTGAGTTCGATGGTGTCGTCCGGCCAGCCGAGGGTTGAGAACGGCCAAAGCCAGGACGAGAACCAGGTGTCGAGGACGTCCTCTTCCTGGGGCAATTCATTGTGCCCGCACTTGGGGCAGATTTCAGGTTGTGCTTTTGCGACGACGATTTCGCCGCATTTTGTGCATGTGTAGGCAGGGATGCGATGCCCCCACCAAAGCTGTCTGCTAATGCACCAGTCCTTGATGTTTTCCATCCAGTGGCGATAGGTTTTGATCCAACGCTCCGGATGGAACTTGATCCGCCCATCGTTGACTGCGGCAAGTGCGGGTTCCGCAAGAGGCGCCATCTTGACGAACCATTGTTCGGAAAACCTGGGTTCGACCGGAACGTCGCCGCGTTCGGAATATCCGACTTGGTGCATGTAGTCCTCGACTTTCTCAAGGTAGCCGAGTTCTTCCATCTTGGCCACGACTGCCTTGCGGCATTCGTAGCGGTCCATTCCGTCAAATTGCGCGCCCGCATCAGCATTCATCGTTCCGTCATCGTTCATGATATTGACGAACTTCAGGTTGTGGCGGATGCCCATTTCGTAGTCGTTGGGGTCGTGTGCAGGAGTGATTTTTACGGCGCCGGTACCGAATGCCGGGTCAACGTAGTCGTCTGCAATCAATTCCATTTCCCGTCCGACGATGGGAAGAATCAGTTTCTTGCCGATTTTGCCTTCGTACCGTTGATCGTTGGGGTTGACTGCGACGGCAGTGTCCCCCATCATCGTTTCGGGACGGGTGGTGGCGACGACGACGTATCCTGAGCCATCGGCGTATGGGTACCTGAAATGCCAGAGATGTCCCGCCTCTTCCTTGTAGATCACTTCCTCATCCGAAAGTGCCGTACGTGATTTTGGGCACCAGTTGATGATCTTGTGCCCTTTGTAGATCAGACCCCTTTCATAGAGCCTGATGAAGCATTCCTGCACGGCCAATGAAAGCCCTTCGTCCATCGTGAAGCGTTCGCGAGACCAGTCGCAAGCGGTGCCGATCGTCCTCAATTGCTGGATGATCGTCCCGCCATACTCCTCTTTCCATGCCCAGACGCGTTCGAGGAATTTTTCCCGACCCAGGTCATATCGCGTAAGCCCTTCGTTTTTCCGGAGTGCCGCTTCGACTTTTGTCTGGGTAGCGATTCCCGCATGGTCCGTTCCTGGAACCCAGCATGTTTCACGGCCCCTGAGTTTCTCGAAACGGATAAGAATATCCTGGAGGGTATTGTTGAGCACATGTCCCAGGGTAAGGATTCCCGTGACGTTAGGTGGTGGAATAACGATTGTGTAGGGTACCTTGGTGCTGTTGGGATCGCCGTGGAAATATCCGCGCTCTTCCCAGAACTTGTACCACTTGGCTTCGACTTCCGCTGGATCGTAGGCCTTTGACAATTGCTGTTCTTCTGACATCTGAACCATTCCCAATACTACTTGATTTCACTAGCTGCCTGATGCTGCCTCAGGCATTCGTATAACACAACCGCCGCGCAGTTGCCTACATTGATTGAATTTTTCCGACCCCGAGAGGGGAGGCAGACGAATTGATCGCAAAGCGAAAGGGCATCGTCGCTTATCCCTAACGCTTCGTTCCCGAGTACCAAGGCACAGGGAAATTGAATGTCAACGTCGCAATAAAGCGTTGCATTTTCGACGGTTTCGACTCCGTAGATGCGATATCCCCTTGCGCGATAATCCAGTATCGCCTGCGCGCTTGTCTCGTAGTGGTTGCAGGTGACGAGTTGATCGCTACCCATTGCGGTTTTCGCCAGCTTTTCATGGGGCGGGCAAGCAGTGTATCCGCAGGCCGCGATGGCTTCGCCGCATACCGCCTCCACTAGGCGGAAAATGTTGCCCACATTGTGGGCGCTTCTCAAACGATCCAAAATCACGACGACCGGAAGCTGGGCAGAGACCAGTTCCTGATCCAATCTGTCGCCTGTTCGTACAATCACCATTGCCTGTGGATCCTGCTATCTCCTTGGACCGCCTCGCTTGACTCGGTTGCCACGATAACTGCTTGACTTGCCGTCTTTTCGACGAGTTCCGCGATCCCGATGGCTTCTGCGTTCCCCGCCCTGGGATGAACCTTCCTTGCCGGAAGGAATGTCCTTCAGGCCGCTGAAGGTCTTGGGCAGCTCCAGCATGTAGTCCTCAGGATGAGTTATCGGCAAGGGACGGGAGATGTATTGCTCAATGTCAGGAACCACAAAGGCGCTTTCCTCGTCGGCAAAACTGATCGCCCTGCCGCGCTGGCCGGCACGGGCGGTGCGCCCGACGCGATGGACGTAGTCCTCCGCCTCGTAGGGAAAGTCGAAGTTGATCACGTGGGTGATGTCGTCAATGTGGATGCCGCGGCCGGCAACGTCTGTTGCAACGATGACCTTGACCTTGCCGCTTCTGAAATCCTCCAGGATCCGGAGACGCTTTTTCTGGTCGACGTCTCCCGAAAGCATTTCTGACTGGATGCCGTAGCGAAGAAGTTGTGCATGTAGCTTTTCGACGTCGCGCCTCCTGTTCCTGAAAATCAGGACGCGCTTGCAGTCTTCGTTTTTGAGCGTCCAAAGGAGAATTGGCATTTTTTCGGCGGCCGTGACCGCGTAGATCGTTTCATCGACGCCTTCTGCAACGACCTGTTCGGGTTCGGCTTCGAGGACGACCGGATTTGGTCGCATCCAACGAGCCGCGATGTCCATGATGTCGCGGCTGAGCGTGGCGCTGAAAAGCATGGTCTGCCTGGTCTCAGGGGAACCTAGGCGATAGACAATCCGCTTGACGTCCGGGATGAATCCCATGTCAAGCATCCTGTCAGCTTCGTCAATGACAAGGACTTTGATTTGCGTGAGGTCGACAACCTGGCTGTTGAGGTAGTCAATCAAGCGTCCTGGAGTAGCGACGACAAGGTCAACGCCTGAGCTGAGGAGTTGTCTCTGCTTGTTATAGTCCATTCCTCCGTAGACTGCGACAGTTTTGAACTGGCAATACGCGGTGAGTTCGTTGGCGTCATGTGCGATTTGGATTGCGAGTTCCCGTGTTGGCGCCAATGTCAATGCGAAGGGTTGGTTAGGTTGTCTTTTGTCGTCGGGCTTTTCGGTGAGGAATTTATGCAGCATTGAAATCAGGAATGCGGCAGTTTTTCCAGTGCCCGTCTGGGCTTTTCCTGCGATATCGAGTCCTTTGAGCGCATGTGGCAAGACCATTCCCTGGATAGGTGTACAGGCTTTGAATTCCAGGTCTTCAAGGATTGCCCTGAGGATTCTGTTGTCAAGCGGGAAATCTTGGAAGAGGACGTCATCGGGATTTTTTTTGGTTCCTTTTGGCGGTGTCCACTTGCCCATTGGGAGCGGTTCGGGCTGTTGGTTGACCACGACTTCCGGTTCTTGCGGAACTGGTTTGGGCTTTGCTTCTTGCTTGCGCGGCTTTGCCTGTGGTTGCTTGGCTGGCACGGGAGCAGCGGCTTGGGGTACCGATTCCTTGGCAGGGGCATCAATAGTCGAAACGTTGCTTTTTTTACCGCAAAGGAATCCTAACCAATCCAAAAATAACTGTATCGTCCGTGACTTCAAAATACCTTTCTCCAACAGATGACGTGCTTTTATACAAAGTAAAACTTAATACTATATTCCATTAGCGAAAATTATCAAATCCGTAGTTGTTTTGCCCTGGCTGAAACAACGGAATCTTGACAGAATTTATGCCACCCAGGGTGGTGTCAGGGCACCTTGGGTGGTGTCGGGACGCCCGGGGTGGCGTGGAAGCACCCGGGGTGGCGTGGAAGCACCCGGGGTGGCGTGGAAGCACCCGGGGTGGCGTGGAAGCACCTTGGGTGGCGTGGAAGCACCCGGGGTGGCGTGGAAGCACCTTGGGTGGCGTGGAAGCACCTTGGGTGGTCGGGGGGGCACCTTGGGTGGCGTGGAAGCACCTTGGGTGGTCGGGGGGCG
>JAGVUR010000202.1 GCA_019136135.1 Verrucomicrobiota bacterium | reverse complement strand
AAGGTCGCCTTCACGTAAAAGGGACCGTCGCCAAAATCCAAGCCTTTCGGCTCCTTGAACAGCCAATTCCCCACTGGTCCCTTCTCGGCGGTGATCAGTTCACCGTCGGCAAAACGAAGGCGAGGCGCGGAACCCGGTTCCCCGACGACCAATGTTCCCTCGACGCGACTTTGGACTCGAGTGACCTTCCGTCCCCCTGCCCTGTCTGTGCGGATATCAACGTCAACCTCGTACAACTTGTACAAGCCACTCCGGTTGCTCTCAAACACGATCCGCTTACCGTCCGCCGACCACGCCGGATTCCGGGAATTCCCAGGTCCAACCTCAAGACGCTGCATCAAACCGGCAGGCGGATCCATCACGTAAACTCCCCAACCTGGATCGCCAAGCCGGAACCCCGTGAAGACAATCACCTTGCCGTCAGGTGACCAGCGTGGCGACAACGCCGACATCGAACCCTCAGTCATCGATACTGATGTTGTCAACTTCGATGTCGATGCCAAATGAAGCCGCCAATTCCCGTATGTCCCGTCAACCTGCGCCCACACCAGCAAACGACCGTCAGGAGATATCGCCGGAGAAGCCGCAGAGGAAAAACTCGAGTACGCGGCAAAGGTGTACTCACGAATGTCACCCCCAGCATTCGACAGATCCAGCGACGCCAAATGCGCGCCATCCCCGACCTTGCGACGGCCACGAGTCGTCACAAACCAGACAGTCTTTCCATCGGGGGCGATGGAGGGCGTGTAGTCGCACCAAAGTCCCCTGGTCAACCTGACCTGCGTCCCGTCAAGCTGTCTTATCCACAGGTTGGCACCATCCTCGCTGCCTGATTCTATCGCCTTGGCCGCTGTTTCCATCGGATGCCTGACCACATAGACAAGCCGGCCATCCTGGGTCCAAGTTGGTTGGAAAGCATGGTCTTTCGCATCAACCAAGACTTCAGGCTTTCCTCCCGGCTTCAGGCACTTGATCACGTAGCGCCCAGCCTCGTCATTCTGGAAAGCGATCGTGCCATCGGGTCCCACTACAGGTTCCGAATCGTTTCCCGCTCCAAAAGTCAATTGCCTCGCCGTTCCGCAACTCACCCAATCCGCCCCTTGCGAGACGGCAGGCATGCAAGCAAGAACGCAAACGGCAAGGCAACTCGCCAGATGCACCGATGATGAAATCGCCATGTGAATCTCCTTCATTCAAAATTCTGACACTCACAAACCCGACTTGAGCTGCTTCAACGCCTGGGGCAACACCTCGCCAAGGGACTCGTGGAAAACCAAGTCCGCGTTGTCGTCCTGATTCGTCTCGGTCTTGTTGACGATCACCAAGGGAGTCCCGCCGCGACGAAGTCCCGGCAAGCTCGCAGCAGGATAAACCGCCAAGGACGTACCCAAGACAAGAACCAAATCCGCGCGCTTCATCGCGGAGATCGATGCCGAAAACGCTCCCTCGGGCAACATCTCGCCGAAAAACACAATGTCAGGCTTCAAGACCCCGTTGCAGGTAGGACGGTGGCGGACGACCTTGCCAGACCGCAAGTCAGCGTCAACGGCACTCGCCGGCACCTGGCCGCCGCAAGACTGGCAGGTCAAAGACAACATCCCCCCGTGCAGCTCGTGAACAACCTTCGAACCTGCCTTCTGGTGCAAGCCATCGATGTTCTGGGTCGCGACAATGACATCCTTGCCACAATCCAACTCCAGCTCGCTCAATGCCTTATGACCAGAATTCGGCTTGGCCTCCAACATCGAAACGTACAACGGCGCTATGACATCGTAAAACTTCTCCGGAGAGCGACGGAAACAGCCGATGTCAAATACCTCCTCGCTCGTAACCGTCTTGTACAACCCAGATGATGAACGAAAATCCGGTATCCCGCTCTCGGTCGACATCCCCGCACCACTCAACACTGCTATCCTCTGGCTCGCCTTCAAAAACTTAACGAATCTACCCAAACGTTCCGAATAATCCATCGCTAACCTCCTCGATGCTTTCTGACCAAACTTCCAACCAGAATGCTCCCCTGGTCGTTTTGATCTTGCAGGCAAAACAGCTTCTATCACATGTTTTTACCTTGTATTTATAAAGAAAAACCAAAAGATGTCGTCGCAGCACTAAAAAAAAATTATATTCAAACTATATTACTTTTTTCTGATTTATCCATGAGATAACTAGAGAACCCGCAAGCAACCCAAGGAAATCCTCGCGATGAAAAGCAGCGCATACCAACAAGCAGGCGTTGACATTGACCTGGCAACAAACCTGCTCAATAGCGTAAAATCGAAAATCTCGTCCACCCGAAGACCGGAAGCATTGGCGCCGATCGGAGGCTTCGGAGGACTTTTCCAAATCGACCTCACCAAGTGGAAGCAACCCGTGATGGTCACCTCGATCGACGGAGTCGGGACAAAGCTGATGGTCGCGGCCATGTGCGACAAGCACGACACGGTCGGGCATGACATCGTCAACCACTGCATCAACGACATCGCCGTCCAAGGCGCCGAGCCCCTCTACTTCTTGGACTACATCGGAATCGGCAAGCTCCGCTCGCCACTCTATGAAAACGTCCTGATCGGCATCGCGGACGCCTGCCTCGCACAAAACGTCACGCTGATCGGCGGCGAAACCGCGGAAATGCCAGGAATGTACGGAAACGACTACGACCTAGTCGGATGCATCACGGGAATCGTCGAAAAGGACGATATCATCACCGGCGATAAGCTGAAGCCGGGCTACATTGCCCTGGGGCTTGACTCCGTCGGTCTCCACACCAATGGCTTCTCGCTGGCGCGCAAGGTCCTCTTTGACAAGGCAGGACTCACCGTCGATTCGAAGCCAGCCGAGCTTGAAGGCAAAACCGTTGGCGAAGCACTGCTGGAACCCCATCGCTGCTACTGGCCTGCGATCAAGGAAGCGATGGACAAAAAGCTCCCGCTGGACGGAATCGCGCACATCACAGGCGGCGGACTCTACGACAACGTGCCCAGGATCCTCCCGGAAGGAGTCGCAGCTGAATTCGATGCCAGGACGATCGAAACGCCGGCAATCTTCAAGCTGATCGGCAAGCTGGGTGATATCGACAAGCACGAGATGTACAGGGTTTTCAACATGGGCGTCGGAATGGTCTGGTTCATGCCTGAATCCGCCATTGACCAAGCGATCGCGATTTGCAAGAAGCACAAGATCGGCGCACGCGTCGTCGGACGCCTTGTCGAAGGCAACAAGACCTCATCGATGCTCAACGTCAACTAAGGATTGCAGACAATGCCCGGAACGATCGCACAGGAATTGCTACGAATCCTGGCCGCCCAAAAGGCCAGCGGCAAGACCTGTGCCTGGATTTCCCCGCAAAACGCACAGGCTTTCTTCTACGGCAACCCCGCAAGACAGCCACAACAGCCTGTCCTCCAGTCGCAACCTCAGCCTCCGTCCCCCAAGCCTGTCGCCAAGCCGAGGCCAATCGTCCAGCCGCAACCAGTTGCGCAACCTCCCGCTCCCAAGCCCGAGCCTGTGAAGATCGTGCCAACCGGCTTGGTTGCCAACCTTGATTGGACCGAGCTTGAAGCCGCCGCCCTTGCCTGCAAGGCTTGTCCGCTCTACGCAGGGCGCAAGAACTTGACGTTCGGCTGCGGCTGCAAGCAATCGAAGCTGATGTTCATCGGCGAAGGACCGGGCGAGGAAGAGGATCGTCAAGGCAAGCCATTTGTGGGACGTGCAGGTCAACTGCTCACCAAAATGATCGCCGCGATGGGACTGGACCGGGAAAGCCAGGATCCTGAAAAAGGTTGCTACATCGCCAATATCATCAAATGCAGGCCGCCAGGCAACAGGAATCCAAGCATCGAGGAAGGCAAGGCCTGCATCCAATTCCTGCATCGACAGATCCAACTGGTCAACCCAAAGGCAATCATCCTGCTCGGCGCCGTGCCGCTTAATTTCCTCATGGGGAAACGAGGCATAACACAGGCGCGAGGGAATTGGCTCGAATACAATGGCATCCCGGTCATGCCTACTTTCCATCCCGCATACCTGCTTAGATTCGAAAAAAGCGAAGACCGATTCGTCCAGGAAAAACGTAAAGTCTGGTCCGACCTGCAACAGGTGATGGCTTTGCTTAACCTCAAACGACCACAAACAACATAATTTATAGGGAAACTTCCCATGACAAAATCAACCACCATCCTACTCCTCCTGCTTGCCGTTACACTCGTCGCACAGCAGAACACGATGCTTCCGAAAAATCTCTCCTTGAAGGAAGCCAAGGAAATTGCACTTCAAGCCAATCCGACGCTCCAGGTCGCAGCGGCCAGAATCCGAGCCGCCGCCGCTCGATTGCAGGAAGCAGAAGCGAGATACTACCCCAGGCTAGATACCGTCGCAGGCGTGCAACGCACGCAGGAAGTCGCGCGGGACAACGGCGGAAACGCAAACTCGCACTACACAACCTATCATGCAGGACTCGAATTCACTTGGACAATATTTGACGGAATGGCGCGCAAATACGACAACCTCGCCAAGCAACTCGGTGTCAATATCGCCGAACACGACCACAAGGACGCACAAAGGACGCTCCTACTTGCCGTCGCAACGGCATACTTCAACTCGCTCCAGGAAGTCGAAAACATCAGAATCGCAAAGGAAGACCACAAGTACAACCTCGACCTGATGGATACCGCACAGCGCAAACTCGACAATGGGTACGGCACACGGTCGGACGTCCTCAACTTCGATATCAGGGCAAAGGACGCGGAGGCGAATCTGCTCGAGGCGGAACTGGCGCTCAAAACATCCCACTACGCCCTGGCAGAACTCCTGGGACGGACGCACAACGACATTCCAGAGGGATTCCACCTCAATACAGCACAAGACTATACGCAAACGCCAGAAGTCAGCTCCGTAGAAGAAAATCTCCAATATGCACTAGAAAACAGACCCGACCTGATCGCGCAGGCGGAAGCAATCAAGCAACAGGAAGCCATGGTGGATGTCTACGACGCCGAAAACCTGCCGAAGCTCGAATTCTTCGCAGACTACGGATTCACAAGAAGATCAAAACTCAAATTCTCCGACAAGGACGACAATCTCGTCTTCGGCATCCAGCTCCGATGGAACGTCTTCAACGGAAATGCGACAAGGGCAAAAGTCGCACAGGCATGGGCGGCCGCTGACGAAGAAAGGCAACAGCTCAATGTCCTCAAGCAGACAATCCAAAAGCAAATCGCTTCGCAACATGCGGCGACGCTGCAAGCAAGAAAACTCGCAGACCTCAAGGCCGAAACCATGAAACTCGCTGAGGAAACACGAAACCTCGTCAGAAACGAATACAATATCGGAAGGGTAACCGCAACTAGGCTCAACGAGGCCCAAACCGATCTGATCAACGCACAAGGAGACAGGGTAAAGGCCGTCATCAGATACTGGCAGTCACGGGAAAACCTCGCCGCAATAACTGGACAAAACCTAACTGTCGTCAAATAAGGAACTGTTCTAAAATTAAGTTTAGAACAGCTCCTAATTTCCTAGCGTCAGAACAACAAACCCAAACAACCGAGGACAACACAATGAAGATCGCAATCGTCGGCTTCGCCCACGGACACTACGGAGCGTACTGCACACAATGGGCGGCTCATCCAGACTGGGACATCACCCCCACCAAGGGATGGGACCACGACCCGGGCAGACTCGCCAAAGTCGCGGAAAACCTCAAGCTCAAAGCCGTCGAAAACCTCGACGATCTCCTGGGAGACAGCGAAATCGACGCCTTCCTTGTCACCGCCGAAACCTCCATGCACGCCGAAATCGTTGAAAAGCTCGCCCCGGAAAAGAAGCCGATCGCCCTTCAGAAGCCGATGGCCCTCACCATCGCCGAGGCTGACCGCATCGTCAAGGCCGTCGAGGACAACAACACGCCATTCACAATGCTTTGGCAAATGCGGTGCGACCCCCAAAACCAATGGATGAAGAACTTCATGGAAAGCGGCATCCTCGGACAAGTCTTCCAATTCAGGAGAAGGCACAACCTGGGCATGGCGCTCAACCCCGCAAACGCAAGCCTCTGGCACTTCATCCCGGAACTCAATCGCGATATCTGGGCTGACGACTCCGCACACCCAATCGACCTGATGTACTGGCTCTTCGGCATGCCGAAGTCAATCACGGCGGAAATCGAAACACTCTACAACCCGGAGATGACATACGATAACGGAATCGCCATCTTGAGGTATCCCGACAAGAAGCTGATCGCCGAAGTCGCCTGCTCATTCACCGCTTCGGCGGCGGAATTCACCACCGAAATCTATGCGGAAAAAGGCACGGTCGTACAAAAGTACGGCGATGCCGTGACCTCATCCCTCCCCAGGAACGAAAACGCCGTCGGACTCAAGTACTATCTGACCGCAGACAAGAAGTGGACCAACTGCGACCACCTCCCGTCCCCCACCTCCCAAAGCGTCAGGATCGGCGGACTCGCGAAGCCAATGGCAGACTTCTTCCACGGCAAGGCAAAACCAATCGCAACCGTCTATGAAGGCAGAGATTCCCTCAGAATCGTGCTCGCCTCAATCCTTTCCTCGGTCGAAGGCAGAAGAGTCTACCTCGACGACCCACAAATCGACAAAATCCCGCTCCCGCTCAAACGCGGATTGATCTGATAACCCCAAACCAGTCCCAAGGTAGAGAGGACAAGTCACCTCTCGACGAATTAAACATAAAATCTAAAACAGGAAACAAAACATGGCCAAAAAACCCAATCTTCTTCTGCTCGGTATTGACTCCCTCCTGTCGACGCACATGAGCTGCTACGGCTACTTCCGCCAGACCACCCCGTACATGGACACCTTCGCCAAAGGCGCGACGCTCTTCGAAAACTGCTTCTCACCCCACGTCCCCACCACGCCTGGATATGCCGGCATGTTCACCGGACTCGATTGCTTCGGCACCAACACCGTCGCACTCAGGCACAAAGGCGCGATCGAAGGCAAAACCCTCGCTGAAATCCTCGGAGACAAGGGATACAACACGACGAGCATCGGCTTCCGCGGCAATGCCGCCGCACGCGGCTTCCAAAACTACATCGACTACTCGAACTGGCACGCCGGCGGAGACGGAAAGGCACACAAGGCCGAAAACATGAACGACGTCGCACTCCCGGAACTCCGTCGCCTCGCTGCGGAAGACAAGCCATTCTTCCTCTTCCTCAGGCACATGGATCCCCATTCGCCATACCTCCCGCCAAAACCCTTTGACAGGATGTTCTACGAAGGAAACGAATTCGATCCCGAAAACAAGTCGATGGACCCCGTCTTCAGCTTCAAGCCCTTCTGCGACTACTTCGCATCATGGATGCCGGCAGGCCTGACGGACAAGGATTACGTCATCGCCCAGTACGACGGCGCGATCGCCTACATGGATACCTGCATCCAAAACATCTTCACCACGCTGACAACACTCGGACTTGACGACAACACGATCGTCGTCATCAACTCCGACCACGGTGAAACACTCTATGACCACGACTGCTTCTTCGACCACCACTCGATCTATGACAACACCCTCCGCGTTCCGCTGATCATCAAGTACCCCGGCGTCCTTCCCGCAGGAAAGCGCGTCAAGGGCATCGTCAGGCACCAGGACCTCGTCCCGACACTGATGGACCTAATGAAAATCAAGCCAGGAGTCAAGTTTGACGGACAATCGCTGCTCCCGCTCGTCAGAGACGAAAAGAGCACGACTTGCTCCGAATTCTATATCACTGAATGCACCTGGATGCGCAAGCACGGCTGGAGAACCCCGCAGTGGAAGCTGATCCGCGCACTCGAGCCCGATTTCCACTTCAAGCCTGAAGTCGAACTCTACGACCTGATCCAGGATCCGGAAGAAAACAACAACGTCGCCGCCAAGAACCCGGATATCGTCAAGACGCTTACCGAAAGAATGAACAAGTTCATCGCCAAGCGCGAAAAGGAAACCAAGCGCGTAAACCCGATGTACAACCAGGAGTATTGGCACGGATGCAAGAATGCCGGTCCCTACTTCAAATCCTCACAGGAAGCCTACGATTCGCTCCATATCGGAAATCCAGGCGAAGCCGCCAAGCTCCAGGCTAAAGGCGCCGATCACAAGTAATTACACCCACCGTACCTAAGGAAATCGAAAGGCGTCCTCAAAAAACGCCTTTCGATTTCGCATTGTTTCAAACCCTACAACAAATTACCATGAAAACACCTATTAGAGTAGCAGTCATTGGTTGCGGACCTATCGGAAACCGACACGCAGACCTGCACAAGGCCAACCCGCAAGCAGAACTCGTCGCAGTTTGCGATATCAGAAAAGATCGCTGCGACGCAGCGTCACAACGACTCGGAGTGCCGGGATTCTACGACGCTCCGACCATGCTCGAGGCGATCAAGCCGACCGTTGTCTCGGTCGCGACGGGCGGAGTCGAATACGGCTCGGACCATTACCTCCCAACGATCCAGGCGCTCAAGGCAGGTTGCCACGTCCTCTGCGAAAAACCAATCTGCAATACGATTCCAGAAGCAGAAGAAATGGTCGAAACAGCGAAAAAATACAATCGCTGCCTGGGCATTGACTTCAACCATAGATTCACAAAAGCCGCTCAGGTCGCAAAAAAATGGGTTGACGACGGCCTGATCGGACAACAGCTCTTCGTCAACATGGCGATGTGGATCAAAAATCCCAACGAAAGCTCTCCGTACTACATGATCAAGGCGCTCAATCCCCATTCGGTTGACGTGATGAGGCACTTTGCCGGCGACATCGCCGCAGTCCAGGCTTTCGTAACCAAGGCTCCGGGACGCCAGATCTGGACCACGATGTCCATGAACGTCAAGTTCACGTCCGGCGCAGTCGGGCATCTTTCCGCCAGCTACGACATTGAGCGCGGCCACCCCATGGAACGCTGCGAAGTCGCCGGCATCAAGGGAAGGCTCGTGCTCGAGGACATGTGGCGCGAAGCGACCCTCTACCCCGCCGGAAACCCAATCAAGCAAGTCTATACCAATCCCGTGTTCGGAGGGCACCGAGACTTCGTCGATACCTTCCAAATGAGATTGGCTACCTTCATCCAGCAAATAGCTGACGATACCTCGCCGGAACTGATCAATGGATCCGGTGCCGATGGACTCGCTGCGCAAAAAGTCCTCCAAGGAGCGATCGATTCAGTCATTACAGGACAAGTCATCTACCTCTAAAAACTAGCCTAAAGCCGAAAAGCGCACCAGTATAACACGTGCGCTTTTCGACTCAACCCCATATTATTTTAAAATTTACGCAGGATAAAACCGACCACGATGCCAGAGACACTACACGAAATAGCAAGCAGAGTCAAGGAACTCAGGGAAATCTCCAATGTTTCAGCAGAGACAATCGCGCAGAAGCTCAAGATGCCAAAGAGCAGCTACGAGGAGTTTGAAAACGGAAAGGCGGATATCCCTACATCGAAACTCTGCGAAATCGCGCAAATCCTCGAAGTCAGCCTCGCGGCTATATTGACGGGCGAGACTCCACGCATGAACGTATTCACGGTAACGCGGAACAACAAGGGAATCCCAATCAAACGACGCGAAGAATACGCATACCAGGCGCTCGCGCAAAACTTCGTAGGGAAAAAAGCCGAAGCGTTTATCGTTACGGTCTCCCCCAAGCCAGATGACGACCAGGTTCCACTGCACTCGCACGCAGGGCAAGAACTCTGTTTCATCCTACAGGGAAAGCTCCAAATAACAATCCATGGAAATAAAATCGTCCTCAATGAAGGCGATTGCATATACTTTGACTCAAGCCACTCACATAGCATGAAAGCACTAGACAATAAACCCGCTAAATTCATCGCAGTTATCATCTGAAAACAAGGACAAGAAATAAAATGAATGACAAGCACGACTCTCTTGTCCACAGATTCCTCGAAAAGACGACCTTCGAAAGCTATGAAGACTTCGTCGAAAATTTCCGTATTATCTGTCCGGACAACTTCAACTTCGCCTTTGACGTCCTCGATGTCTATGCCCAGCAAGAACCCGATCGGCTGGCGCTCGTCTGGTGCGACGACAAGGGGCATGAGCTCTTCCTGACCTTCGCCGAACTAAAAAAACGAGTTGACAAAACCGCCAATCTCCTCAGGAATATCGGCATCAAAAAAGGCGACCGAGTCCTCCTCACGCTTAAGGGGAGACATGAATTCTGGTATTGCGTCCTCGCACTCCATAAACTCGGCGCCGTCGCAATCCCCGCGACCCACATGCTCAAGGTCAGCGACCTGGCATACCGAGTCCAATCCGCGGAAATCATCGCCGCAATCTCGGTCAACTCAGATACGCTCCTGGAAGATATCGAACAAGCACAACGCGAAACAGGAAACCTGCTTAAATACCTCGTCTCGGTAAACCACCAGCGAGATGGGTGGCTCAACTACGACCTCGAAGTCGCAAAACAAGACGACTTGTTCCAACGACCGCCAAAGGAACTGGGGACAAACAACGACGATCCGATGCTGATCTACTTCACTTCGGGCACGACAGGATTCCCTAAAATGGTCCAGCATAACTACAACTACCCGCTTGGACACATCATCACCGCCTGCTACTGGCAAAATGTCCAGCCGCGAAAACTGCACTACACAGTTGCAGATACAGGATGGGCAAAGGCAGTCTGGGGAAAACTATACGGACAATGGATCGGTGGAGCAGTCATTTTCGTCCATGACTCAGACAGATTCTCCGCAGCATCGCTGATGACCAAAATCCAGCAGTACAAAATCACCACTTTCTGCGCACCTCCTACAGTGTACAGATACCTGATCAAGGAAGACCTAACCAAATACGACCTCTCGGAACTCAAGTACTGCGTCGTCGCAGGAGAACCCCTGAACCCGGAAGTATTCTATAAATTCTACGAGAAAACAGGGATCAAGCTCAAGGAGGGGTTCGGTCAAACCGAACTCGTCGTAACCACGGCAAATTGGCCTTGGATGGAACCAAAGCCAGGCTCGATGGGAAAACCTTCGCCGGGATACAACTTGAGAATCGTCGATTATGACGGAAACGATGTCGAAATCGGCGAAGTCGGTGAAATCGTACTCGATACGACCAAGAGCCTCCCGCCAGGGATCTTCGCGGGATACTACAAGAACCCAACGCTGACCAAGACCGTCTGGGACGATGGAATCTACCATACCGGCGATGAAGCCTGGATGGACGAGGACGGCTTCATCTGGTACGTCGGAAGACACGATGACGTCATCAAGAGCGCCGGCTACAGAATCGGTCCATTCGAAGTCGAATCCGTCCTGATGGAACATCCCGCCGTACTCGAATGCGCCGTCACCGGCATTCCCGACGTTGCCAGGGGACAAGTCGTCAAGGCGACGATCGTCCTCGCCAAAAACTACACCCCCTCGCAGAACTTGATCAAGGAACTCCAAAACCAGGTCAAACAAAATACGG
>JAGVUR010000027.1 GCA_019136135.1 Verrucomicrobiota bacterium | reverse complement strand
CGATGGGAGAGAACAACGATTCCTGTGACAGCCATCGTGTGACTGAGGGAGACGAGCCGCATTTGGTTGTCGCCCGGATTCGTCCTGACGGGATTCGTCTTGACACACGGAACGGTCGATCGGGGATGCGTCAATTTCGTTGGAATCGGTTTCGTCGCGGTCTCCGTCGGCTTGGTGCGCGCCTTGTGAATCCCCTTCTGCCATTGATGTTTTGGCGTCAAGTGCCAGAGGAATCGGTTGCAGTTGGCGACGGCATCCAGTATTTTCACAAGCGGAAGTTGGTAGCCGTACGGAGTCCTGCTGGAATTGAGTTCATTCCGATATGGAACAAGTTGCGTTTTCGGATTGACGATTGAGCCAACGCTTGTCTAGCTCAGGAGGATGGCATGAGGCGATTTTTATCCATTATGTCACTGATGTCCTTTACTGCGTTGCATTCACGCACGCTGCATGTATCCGTAGCCGGAGACGATGGTGGCGACGGGAGTTCGTCTCGTCCCTTGGCGAGTTTGGTACGTGCTCGTGATGTTGCTCGCGGGTTGCGCAAGTCGGGCGAGGTATCATCGAACGAGCGTATCATCATCGAATTGGGTCGTGGTACGTATCGCTTGTCGTCTCATTTGGAATTAGGCGCCGAGGACAGTTTTACGGAGTACAAGGGTGTTGGTGCGGTTGTATCTGGTGGTATTGAGTTGCGTGGTTTCAAGGGATTGGACGCTCAATCTGTGAAGATTCCGTTGGATCGTGTCGCTGCGAAATCGATCAAGGAATTGGATTTGTCTGCGTTGGGCATCAAGGATTATGGGAAGCCTAGCGGTGGTTGGGGTAACAACAACCGAGACTTCGGGGAGTTGTTCTACAAGAATGTTCCGATGGGGATATCCCGTTGGCCGAATGGCGATGAACTTGTTGCGGTAGCAGAGCCTTTGGGCGAGACTGCGCACGCGATCCACGGGAACAAGGGATGCCGGGAAGGCGTATTTCGGTATGACGGCGATCGTGCTTCCCGTTGGGTTGCCGAGCCAGATGCCTGGTGCCATGGATGGTGGTTTTGGGATTGGGCTGACCAACGTCAGAAAATCCAGTCGATTGATGTGGCATCGAAGACGATTGCCTTGACTCCCCCGCATCATACCTTTGGGTATCGCAAGGGGCAATGGTACTACGTGTACAATGCGTTGTCCGAGCTGGACGCTCCCGGCGAATGGTGCTTGGACACCACGAGCGGAAAGCTCTACTTCTGGCCGCCCGAAGGTCTTGAGGACGGCGACGTGGTCTATTCGATTTCGCGTCATCTTGTACTTGCGAAGGATTGTCGTGACGTGAGATTTTCGGGAATCGTCTTCGAGCATTGCCGGAACACGGCCGCCGTCGTCCATGGCGGGAGCGGAGTGGTGTTTGCAGGGTGCACCTTCAGGAATACGGGTACGGATGCCGTGTCGTTAGGCGGCGGCAGCGATCATGTCGTACGCGGTTGTGACATGTACCAATTGGGAAGCGGTGGCGTGTCTGCTTGGGGAGGGGACAGGAAGACCTTGACGAAATGCAACCATCTCATTGAGAATTGCCATATCCACCACTATGCGAGATGGACAAGGATTCTTACGGCGGCAGTCGATATGAATGGCTGTGGTGTGCGAATCGCCAACAACCTGATCCATGATGCACCGCACATGGCAATCAAATTTACGGGCAATGACCACCTTATCGAGAACAACGAGATTCATAGCGTCTGCTACGAAACCAACGATGCCGGGGCAATCTATTCAGGACGGAACTGGACGTTTGGCGGAACTGTCGTCAGGAACAACTACCTGCATCATATCACCGGGTTTCAAGGGCGGGGATGCGTGGGAATCTACATGGATGACAGCATGTCACAAATCCATGTGTACGGGAATCTGTTTTTTGACGTCTGCGCGGCGATGTTCATCGGGGGCGGTCGGAGCCATTTGGTCGAGGGGAACGTGTTTGTTGATTGTCGTCCTGCGCTTCATATTGACGCCCGTGGGTTGGGCTGGTCGAAGCCATCGATTGACAGCGACATGAAGGAGAGCTATCGCGCGATGCCCGTTGACAGCGAGTTGTGGAAGTCAAGGTTTCCGTATTTGCAGGGCTTGTTGGATGATGAACCTGGTGCCCCTAAGTACAACATTGTACGGAGCAATGTGTTTTGGGGCGGCAAGTGGGATCGGATCGAGGCGAAGGCGCGTCCCTACCAGACTCTTGAGGACAATGTGATCCTGCCTGGTCCGTTCAATGGACAGATTGATTTCCAGCTCGGATCTGATTCGCCGATTTGGAAATCCTGCCCGAAACTCAAGCGGATCGAGTTGGAATCGATTGGATTGCATCCTGGTGCCGACAGGGCGTCATGGCCCGTCGTTCACGAGATTCGTCCGAGGGGCACTGAGAAGGTCAAGAAGACCCAGGCTGAACAGTTGGCGCAATTGGCATTGAAGACGGCAAAGGCGGTGAAGGTAGCGATGGACGAGAAACAACGCCAGGGACTTTGGGAAGGGACATGGCGTCCTGCCGAGCTGGACGGATTTGAGATGCTTGCCCTTGAGGAAGGAGTCAAGGCAGAACCTGTCGAACTGAAAAGCATTGCGTATTTGTTCCACGATGGGAGTCAATTGTACGCGCTTGTTTCATCGAAGATTGCTGCTTCGACTGCGGTTCCTGATGCTGGGCAGGCGAAGTGGGGCGGGACGGACGCTGTCGAGCTTGCCTTCAGGCATGGTGGCAAGGATAGTCCGATTGTGATCTATCGCGGCTTCATCAACGGGGATTTCATGGGGAGCGATGAAGCTGGTGCGAAAGCGGATCAGGTGGCGTCGTCAATAAAGGGAGCGCACTTCAAGGTGTTGTCACGTGATTCTGGACGCTGGGACGCGATGATATCGATTCCATTGTCGAATTTTGGTTATGGCTCGCTTTTTGGCAAGGACATTCCGTTTGCGATCGCTGTCCGCAAGACGGTAGGCAATCAATGGGTGTTTTGGAAGGGCGGTCCGCATACGACGTGGAATGTTGACAAGACGGGCTTTTTAAGGTTCGAATGAGCTGAGAAAACTACTAGGTTGCTAGTCAAGCAGATAACAGGAGTGAAGATGAAGGCAGGGGTATTGTTACCGTTTTTGCTGATGCCGGTAATGGCGATTGGTTTTGAGGTTGTAGGCACATCAGGCGCTCGTGCGGAGATTGTGCTTGATGCCGATGCGCCTGCTCCAGTTGTGCATGCCGCGGCCGAATTGCGCCATTGGATCAAGGAAATCACGGATGTTGAGTTGCCGATTGGCGATGGCAAATCCGGCTTGCCGAACAAGATACGCCTTACTGTTTCGCAAGAGGTATTGGACAAGTATCCGCAGAAATCGCAATTCCTGGCTGGCAACGATGGTTTTGGCGTCAGTCTTGACGGCTCGGTCCTGTATGTATTCGGCGCTCAGCCGAAAGGCGTCCTGAATGGGGTGTACGAGTTGCTGTTCCTGAACACGGATATCATTTGGGCACGTCCGAATCTTGAATTCGGGACGCTGTTCACGAAGCGTTCCAACCTTTCCTTTACAGTAACGGATTGGGTTGACAAGCCATGCTACCTGATGCGTGGCTGGCAAACCCGATACGGAGCCACTGACGTGGAATTCAATTGGGCAGTCAGGAATCTCTCCAATTGGTCGTCGTATTCGACCATGAAAACCCAGCCGCTGAACGACAAGTGCGGCATGCTCAAGGAAGCCTACTTCGGGCATAACGTGACCGGATTGTACATCACCCCGGAAAAGTACTACGACAAGCATCCGGAGTACTTCTGCGAAATCAACGGGAAGCGGGTGCGCCCGACTGGAGCACATCGATCCCAGTTGTGCTTCTCAAACCAAGACATGATCCAAGATTTCATCAAGGAATTCGACCGAGTGGTGGACGCATGGCCGGGAAGCGAAATGTACGGCGTGTTCGCTGAAGACAACTACGACAGATGCCGATGCAAAAGCTGCGAGGCGGATATCCTGCTTCCCGATGGAAAAGTCCTGAAATCCGATAGCAGTAATTTCTATTCGACCAGGTTTTTCCTGTTCGTCAACCAGATTGCACGTCATGCGAAGCAAAAGTACCCTGGAATCAAAGTGTCCACGTACGGATACTTTTTCACCGAAATCCCGCCTGCGATTCCTGTCGAGGACAACATCGTCATCCTCCTGTGCCCGATTACGAAGAACGTCAAGTACCCGGTCACTAGTCCGCAAAACAAAACGACCTTCAACAAGATGCAGGGATGGCTGGAGAAAACGAGCAATATCATTATCTACGACTATTACGGCTTGACAAAGGTCTATCCGAGGCCGGCGGACCTCTCCGTGGCGGCAGATTATAGATACCAGTACGAAAGGGGAATCCGATATACCCATTCGGAAATCATGAGCGACGGCGTCAACCGAACCGACCCCGAACGGGATCTGGGAATCATGACCTGGGACGGAAACTCAATCTACTACTGGGTGATGTCAAGGCTTGCCTGGAATCCCTACCAAAACCCGTATGAATTGCGCCAAATCTACCTGAACCGCGTCTTCGGCGAGGCGGCGGACGATGTGAAACGATACCTGGACATTACGGAATACGTGTGGCACAACAACGGAGAACCTTCGTTTTGGTCCACGGAACCCGACCACTCATGGAATACGATGTGCATCCTCAATCTTGTCGATGAGGCGAAGGCAGCCCTCAATCGCGCCAAGTCGCGGAAACTCTCTGACAAGTCGCGCAAGATGCTGATGGCGTTGGCCAAGGGGCTTGAGGACAATCCTGTTCTTGGGTTCAATCAGTTGAGAAAGGAAATAGAATCGAACCTTAAGTCCCATCCTGAAAAATACGTGAATCTACTGAAGAACAGTCGTTTTGAGGATTTGCTTCCGATTGTTGAAGGCAAAGCGCCATTGGATTGGACGGTGTCGATTTTCGAACATTGGAATTTCTGGAAGGATTTCAGCTATGGGACGGCTGGCTATTCGACGAACGAGACGGACAATTCGAAGGCTGCGAGCATGACAGGCGTTGAGCATGCGTTCTACATCCAGACGCTGCCCGTCAAGGAAGGCGAGAAATACTTCACGCGTTGCAAGACGAAGCTTGAGCAGTCGCCCGATCGTGCCCAGTTGACGGCACGCTGGCAGGACGACGGGCACAGGTGGGTGTGCGTCGCATATAACCGGGATTTTTATCCTCATGAAGTCAAGTATGGCGAATGGCAGGAGTACAAGGGCTTTTTCGTCGTGCCAAAAGGTGCGACCAAGCTAACGCTTTTGCTCGGAACCAGGAATGCAAAGGGCACCGTCCTTTTCGATGACGTTGAGCTGTACAGGATTCAGGACTGAGTTGTCGCAACGTCTGCGAGAATGGCGGTTTAGTTTTCGAGCCAGGCTGCCTTTGCGAAGAGGGCAGTATTCTTGGTTGGCTGGATGCCGCCGAACCATTCCATGTACCGGAGTCTTCGATTGGCATCGTTGTCGTTTACGAGGCAAGCCAATTTGAATGTTTCGTTTGTTGCTCCCGTCAACCTGATTTCGTTGAGTGGGATCAAGGCGTAGTAGTGAGTTGTATTGTTGACTCGTGTGACTTTGCAGATTGAGTTTGGGAGTTTTCTGCCTGTCATTGAGCCACCTTCGCTGGGGTAGATGTGATTCCAAACGATTGCCGATTTGTCCGGCAATGCCGAGAGAGTGAATTCCACGTGCTCTCCGCGTTGATTGAGCAATCCGACTTGGATGCAGTCGTTTTGCCAGACGAAGGCATTGATTTTTGGCGTGCAATGGTCATTGTCCTGGACTTCGGCCTTGATTTCGAGCTGGTCGCCCTTGCGCAGGAATGTGATTTTCGCCGAGAGGTCGGCTGGTCCTTGCCATCTTGGGATGTTTGGGTCGAAGACAAGTTCCCGTAATTGCTCGGTTTTTTCGAGGGTGATCACTGCTGGGGTTTGGGTTCCGATATGCAAGTGGATGCGGCTGTCCCCATCATCTTTGATTGCAGTCTTGGGTGCATGGGTGATGCCGTCGGGCTTGCATTCTAGGTAGAAGGGATTGTAGTCGCAACTGAATGAGACCAAGCCGTCATTGGGAACCAGGGTCGATTCGTTTCCGTAGAGGTCGATTTTACGTATGGATTCTGTCGCCTGGAGCGTGATTGTTGCCTTGTCGCTTTGCGACCAGCAGGCATAGATATCGCGATTTTGTCCGGAGAATCGGAAGGTTTCCATGAACTCTGCGAGCTTAGCAGTTGGTTTTGACGATGTATTGGCGAGCAGCCGGATCAGGTTGTTGTAGGCAACGAATGAGGGTTTTGGTTGGTTGTCAACGGTTACGAGTCCGAAGGAATCATCTGCGCCGATGTACTTGTCCGCATAGTCTTGAAGCATGAACCAGATGTAGTACTCTGCGTTTCGTGCTTTTGTGATCGTAATTTTCTTGACGAGTTCGTTAGCTTGGATTATGGCGAGTCCTGAGTCCGCGTAGTAGGATCGGTGTCCTGCTTCGGAGTTTCCTGTTGGCTTGTTGTCGGGGATTGTTGCGAGCCATTGGTCAAGTTGCTTGAGGTTGACGAGATGGCTTCTTGTGTCTTCGTGTCCATGGTAGCAAGCGATGTCGTAGAAGGGGTAGTTTTCGGTGATCACCCGTTTTGTGAAATCCTTTTTAGCTCCCGGGTGCGAGATGACGAGTCCTCCTGTTGTTACCTTGATATGCGGGGCGGCTTTCTTGATGATCGGGTAGATGACTTGTTGGGATCTCAGGTAGTCCTCAGTTGTCCCCGGGAAGAATCCGAGGTTTGGTTCGTTGAACCATTCAAAGTATTTGCATTTCGGGAGAGTTGCGAGGAAGTTTGCGAGGTTGGCGATATGCTCCTTGAACTCTTCGTGATATCTGTTGATTTCAGGACCACCTGCCCATCCGGGGACGCTTCCTGCGTATGAGAAGAGCAGGTCGATATTGGCATCTGCGTGCTTTTTGTAGACTTCCCTATGTTGCTGGTATCCGAAATCGTTTCCCCTGTGGAGTTCAAGGAATGTTCCGATTGCGTTTGCCCGAAGCAGGTCAATTCCCAGTTGGCGCATCCATTCAAGATGGATTTCTTCTTCTGCGATAAAGTTTCTGATGCCTTGGTCTTCGATGCCGAACCACATGGGCATCGTATTGATTCTGCGATTGTTCGGGATGAAGATTCCGAGCCATCCCTTGTGGGCGGATTGCAGGTTTTCGGAGTCGAAGGTGCATTCAAGGGGATAGGAACCCTGCACGTCAAATGTGCCTAGCCGGAAGTTGACCTTGGTGACCTCGTATGGGGGGATGTTGATGCTGTGCTCGACTTGCCTGATTTGTTGCCCCTGGAGAGTTTTGACTCGAAGGATGGCTTTGCCGGAGAGCGGGATAGGGTGGTTGTTTCGGAAGATGAAGTCCCTGGAGACATGCTGGTTGGGTAGGTTGCCAAGGTTTTCATAGACGGGTTTGATGTCGACGGTTGCCTTGTCAGAATGGATGATTGCCCTTATGTCATCAATGAGGATTTGTCCTTCAGTTGGCTTTGGGAAGTGGAATTCGATTGCCCTGAGTTGGATTGGGAAGGCGATTTCGCCGAAGTTTTCAATTGTCTCTGAGTTGACGTTGATTCTATATGTTTCCCACTGGTTTCCTTGTATTGCACATGGTTTTGTGGTGAACGTTTTGCTTCCGAATCGGTCTCTGAGCTTGAGGACAACCATGCAGGTCAAGTTGTTTGGATTGGAGTCGAATTCGTATGCGACCGGACTCAATGCTGGTGAGAAGACGGAGTTTTTCTCGAACCAGAGGATGCTGTTATCTTCGACGACGAGGACTTGCAGGACGCCTGTTCCGCCGTCAGGCCTGCTTTTGTCGGGTCTTGCCCCGAAGCCTAGTTGCCCCGGGAGGACCATGTGTCCTGGTTTTCGTCCTTTGATGGTATCGCCCATCCAGCTTGAGAGATCGGCGAAGTCGTCGAGCATGGCTCGTGCTTGGAGATGTTGCGGAATGGTCGGTGCGCCGCTGCCGATCTGGATGAGGAAAGGCTTGGTGTCAACCAGGGTTCCCCAAGGTGGTTGAGTTGGCGGTCCGACTAATCGCGCGTTTGGCCACGATGAGTCGTCGAAACCTATTTGCTCCCAATCGGTTGAATTGTCATTTGGGATGGCTTTCCAGGTCGTATCTGTGTTGATGGCGATGATTTTCGAAGGCGTTTTGATTTCAAGCCTAGCCATCAGCCCTGCGACGCTGGCACCGTTTCTGACTGTCGCTGTGATGATGTTTTGTCCTTGCTTGAGGAGTTTTGTGACATCGATTCTGGTTGTGCGCAGGGAAACGGCGTTTGGACTCGTCTCGATTCCATTGAGTTTTGGGAATGCGACATCATCGGCGACGAGGAAGAGCTGCGCCTGTTGCGGTAATTCTTCGAACTCGAAGGTTTTTCTGAAGAGAACGACAGTGTTGTCTTGAGTCGGTTTCGCCTCCCAGATCCATCCTGGCTGTTGTGCCAGGATGGGCGTCACGGTCGCAAGAAGCATGCAAATGAATCTGGCTAGTCTTTTCATTGATCTGCTTATCGGGTGTATCTTGCGACAATCAGTTGCCCGGGCTCGATTGTTGCCGGGAGCTTGTCCAGCGAACCGCCTGGTGTGGCGATGGCATCGATAGTCCATCCTTCTTTTGCCTTGAAGTTGTCGAGCTTGTATTGGTTTGGCGTATCGTTCCAGAGGACGACTGCCATTGTGTTTTGGTTGACGAATGATGTTGCGATGATGTGCGGGTCGCAGGATTCGATTTCCTCATTGTCAACGAATGTTCCGAGCAGGAGTTCGTTTGCGAATTGCTGTCTCAACGATGCGACTTTAAGTGCGTATTCACGTGTTTGCTTGTATTTGTCGCTGAGTACGTCATCGCAATCGGCCTGGTATCTGATTTCCATTTCTGGCCTGAACCCGAATGCGAGTGCGTAGTTTGAGAGTCTTGTCGAAATATGCGGATTTGGGTTTCTTGTCGTGATGACGTCATTCGGGAAGCAATATTTGAAGAGCGCGGGGTAGTTGATTCTTCGCACGACATGCGGGTTGTCGTGTGCGTCCGCATAATCTCCGGGTGCAGATGGCGTGACTCCGCATGAATGCACAGCGTCCAGATATCCGGAGTAGATGTCGTTGATGTGTTCTGACATGAATGCGAAGTTTGGGTTGATATGTTTTGCGTGGGTTTGGAGCGAGTTGAGGAGTTGTCTCCTGCCGCCTGTGTTTGCGAGTGCGGGATTGTCCTGTTTATGTCCGTGCGACTTGTCGAAGCAGACATATGGGATGATTCCTCCGATTTGGTCGTACAGGCATCCATCTGGTCCGAGGTCTGCGAGCCAGTCTTGTCGTCTTAGCATCAGGTCGCGCCACTCTGGTGTTGAGGGGCAGGCGATAGCAAACATTTTTCTCGAGAAGTTCTTGAGGAAATCCGATTGATGGGATTTGTTGTAGAATTCGACGTATGGGCTTCCCCAGATGTTTTTTACGCAGATGCGTTTTCCATCTTTGTTTCTGTAGTAGTCCGACGTTTCGTCGATCAGGTGTCCTTGATAGTACAGCGTTACGTGTCCGCCTTCGTTTTGCACTTTCTTGATATTTTCCTTGAGTGTTTGTGTTCCACCGAGTGTCGGGCTGACTTCGAGGTCCGGGTATTGGTTATCGTGTCCTGTATGGTACCAGCCGAAGAGTCCGAGGGTATCGCATCCATGTGCCTTTGCGAGTTCGTAGAGTTTCGGGAGTGTGTGATAGGGCCACATTTCGTAGCCGTACTGTTGTTTATTGATGACGAGGAAGTATCCTGCCATTTTTCGGATCCAGTCTGGCTTGACATGTTGCGGTCTGTATTGGTTCATCCAGTTCGCATAGTTTTTGGCGCCCTTGTGCCAAGTGCCTTTGTAGAAGTGAAGGACTGCTTCGGGTGAATTGAATTTTCGTCCAGGTTCGAGGCAGATGATTCTTGTGAATTCGAGGGTGACGATTTTTCTGTTTGCTTCTCCGCGTTGCGTGATTTCGTTAGGATAGAAATCGCAGTCATGGGCAGTGAGGAAGAGTGAACTTTGTTCATCTGCCAGCGCCTGCCATTGCATTGATGCTTCGCCTGGGTAGACATGAGTTGCGGTGTTGGGGGAGTTTTCGCGATGTTCCCACATGCCCGCCAGCCAGGCAGGTGCGTTCTGGATGCGGAAGCCGGCTTGGGATGGCATCAACAAGGCGGGGGGCAAACCAGTGCCCAAATCGGCGATCTTGCCGACGACCGGGTAGGTGAAGTCAAGGATCCTGGCTTGGGAGCTGTTGTTGATCGAGGCATCGAAAACGAGTGTATCGTCGACAATCGTCGCCTTGAGGCTAAGTCTGATCGGGATTGTGAGCTGGTGTTGTCCATCGAAGAATTCCAGGGTTTCGTATGTGAATTCGATGGCGTTAGATTGCTTGAAGACTTTTGGCTTAACGGCATCCTGGCATATGGTGACTTCCTTGTTTTCACCGAGTTCGATTGTCATTCTGAACGGAGTTTTTGGTGCTTCGGCAAGGATGCTGTTTTTCGCGCAGTCGGTGTTGGTGAAATCGACGAGTCTGCCGTAGGCATCGAAGGTGGCTTTGATCGGGTTGCTTGCGATGGTGAAGTTCATGTTGTGCCTCTAGTCTTACGGGGTTAGATTCTGACGAAGGACCAATTAAGTGGGGTTTCGTTGTCGTATGGGAGGTATGCGTGAAAGATTTTGGGGTTGTTGTCGAAAATCAAAGGCATGAAATACCTGTCTCCTTCGTAGAGATTAAGTTCTAGGAGTTTGTCCTTTGGGATCCACTCGAGTGGACCCTCGGCGCTTTTAGGCTGCACAGTGCCGTCAAAGGCGGTAATCAGGAAGATGAAAGCGAGCCAGTTTTGCCCTTTGGGACCGAAGCCAGTCCAATTGACTGTTCCCCTGAGAGTCATGGCGGTGACATCGATGTTGGCTTCTTCCTTGATTTCTCTGACCATGCAAGTAGCGACATCCTCGTTTGGGAGCATATGTCCGCCCAATCCATTGTACTTGCCAAACTGCTCGTCGTTGGTTCTTGCGATTCGATGGGTCATCAGGACGTCGTTGCCGTCAGGCGAAAGGATATAGCCCAAGGTGCTCATGATGGGGCAGTATTTTTCGGACATTTGGATCTCGGTGAAGTTTGTGTTTTGTGGATGCGAGACACGTTAGCTAGTAATGTGCCTCGAACCTGATGAAAATCAAGTTTTCTGGCATATGGACAGCAATCAATTTACTCCACTTCGTTGTACTGTGCAGAGGAGGGGTCGGACGGGTCGGACGGGTCGGACGGGTCGGACGGGTCGGACGGGTCGGACGGGTCGGACGGGTCGGACGGGTCGGACGGGTCGGACGGGTCGGACGGGTCGGACGGGTCG
>JAGVUR010000011.1 GCA_019136135.1 Verrucomicrobiota bacterium | reverse complement strand
GAATGCGCCGTCACAGGAGTCCCCGATCCGGTCAGAGGACAAATCGTCAAGGCAACGATCGTCCTGACAAAGAACAATACCCCCTCCGACGAACTCAAGGTCGAAATCCAGCAATTCGTCAAGACCAACACCGCTCCCTACAAGTATCCCAGGGCAATCGAATTCGTCACATCGCTGCCCAAGACCATCTCGGGAAAAATCATGAGAGCCGAAATTAAGAAGCAGGATATGGAACGCTATAGCGAAAATGAGGGCTGATGAAGCGATTGTTGAGATCGAAATGGTTTTGGGCGCTGGTTCTCATCCTTCTGGCAACCTCCTCGGGTTGCCTGGCGCTGGCGACCAAGCTCCAAAAAACCTTTGAGCGAGCTGGATTCATCGAAGAATGGACACCGCAAGACGGGGTCGTTCATACCAATGTCGTCTACGATAAAACCAACCAGCTCGATTACGATCTCTACGTGCCAACACGAAGCAAGCTCAAGTCCCCTGAAGCACTCATCCTCTTTATCCACGGCGGTGCCTGGAATTCAGGCAACAAAACCGACCTCGCTTTTGCATGCAAGAGATACGCAAAGCAGGGATATGTTTCCGCTACTCTCAAATACACTCTCTTCTCAGAAAAAAACAAGACCGAGTACAGTCTGGACCGAGTCCTCAAGGACATCGAAAACTGTCTCGAACACATTAAAAGACATATGGAAAAGCTAGGTTGCCAGGTTACCCAGACCGCCTTGGCCGGCTACTCGGCAGGCGGTCACCTGGCTCTGCTCTATGCCTACAAGTGCCAAAAGACATCACCCTTGCCCATTCGATTCGTCTTCCAAAAAGTCGGACCAACCGATTTTCATCCCGACACCTGGGACAACAAGACTGATCTGGTCGCGGGCTTGGTCAGTTGTTTCAACCAGAAGCTTATCTCGCAGGAAGACATCGTTTCGGGTCAGGCAGAGGAATTGATTCGCAACGCGTCTCCTGTCTCGTTTGTCACGCCTGAATCGCCTCCCACGGTCCTTGCCTATGGCGGCAAGGATCGCCTGGTCAGGCAACCCAATAAACACAAGCTCGTCCAGGCACTCAAGGACAACAACGTCACGCACGCCACAATCGATTTCCAAAATTCGGGACACATCCTCTCGGAAGACCCGCAGGCAAGGGATCTTTTCACGCAGGAAGTCATCCGATTCGCAGAAAAATACTTCCAGCCATAACCCGACGCTACCGCGACATCCAAGCAAAAGCACCTCACTCAACCCGCATCCAGCCTACAGCTTTATCTTCTTCAGAATCCTTCGGATCTGGGATTCGCGAGCCTCGATGGAGCGGCACAGCTGCGTTTGAACGCGAGCACGATGCAGATTTTGTCCATCGTGCCTGATCTTGAAGTAGACGTCACCAGCCAGATAATCGGCAAAGAATCGCAGGGCAAGTTCGTAGGTAATCAGGCGCACGCAATCATACAAGTATTCCTTGTCGATATCTGTCAATGCATTTTGCGAGTGTTCCTTGTAGCCTTTCAGCAGTGCCTCGCAGAGATCCAGGTCAAAGAGGATTTTCGTGAAGTCCTTGCATTCTTCTCCGGCGGGATTGCAACATGACCTAAGGCAATCTCCGATATCATAGTGGAGCAACCCAGGCTTGACGGTATCCAAGTCGATGATCGCAGTCCCCTTCGAGGTAATGTTGTCAATCATGACATTCGCGGTTTTTGGATCACCATGGATCGGTTGCATGCTCAATTCGCCGCGGGCTTTCGCATCTTCCAAAATAGAAGACCATTCCCGGCGCTGGTCAATGAAGCTCATCACAGTCTTCGCTGCCTGCGACGAATTCAGCCTTGCCTGCCCCGCAGGAGTCGCCAAGGCAGCATCCAACTTTGGAAAATAACTTGGCGTAATATGGAAGCCAGGCAATGTATCGTAAAGCAAATCGCAAGACAAATCGCTTAGCAAATGATGGAAATTCCCCAACACCGACCCGATTTCACGGGCGTGATCAACGCTCTGTACTTCCTCGTAGGCATGAGCCGATGCTATGCGCGTAATGGCACGCCAGTACTCGCCATCGTCATCTATCGCATAATCCAAGCCTTCCTTCGTGGGAATGATCTTCGGCAATTGCCAAATCCGCTCCACCCTTTCGCGTTCGGCAATCAGCTTCTTGTGAGCGTGCTGAGTCACCAAATGCATGTTCTGCATCAAAAGAACAGGCTCGGTGAATACACGCTTGTTGATCTTCTGCAAGACGACTTTCACCTCCGAAAATACAGTACGGAAAATCGCCAAATACGTATCGTTGACATTGCCACAGCCCAACGGCTCCACCGTTACAAGCCAGCCCTCAATGTCAAATTGCTGAGCCATAACCGCTGCTTTCATATCTTATCCTCGCTTTCCTGTCTTCATTGCAAACCAAGCAATCGACGCGGTGTCGATTGCGATATCTCTTCCCAACCACGAACTCCAAACGCACTCGTAATCTTCTCACGGGCATGACGCAAACCAGCAGGACGAAACTGCGAGTCGTGGGCGTCAGACCCAACCAATACCTGGTTGCCGCAATAGTCAATCAACTTCAGCATCACCCTCGGTATCGCCCAATTGAACAATCCAGACTTGAAACTCCGAGAGTTGAACTGCAAGTACATCCCTTTATCAAGCAATTCCTTAAAAAAATTAATACGCTTCACAAAGCCGGCATACCGCTCGGGATGTGCCAAAACAACCGGAACGCCAGCCAATTGAGTGTTGAACAAAACATTGGAGGCAAAGGACAAATCAACGCCAAACGGCAACTCTATCAACATCGGATTATGCTCGCTGTTGGATGGAAGTCCGCAACGACTACCAGGTTGCTCAATGGCTATGCTGGACGAATGACCGTCAGCATAATATTCCAAGCCAGGTATCAATTCCAAGGATAGGCCCGCATCCGACAGACGATTCCGCAACTCATCCATCTTCGCGTCACGCTCCTGCAACTTCAACGGCAGATTTTCACGCATACAATGAGGAGTCACGACCACATGGGTAACATCATCATCGCAACTCTGGCGGGCAAGCAACAGCGTCTCGCTCCAATCACGAGAGCCATCGTCTATACCTGGCAATAGGTGTATGTGAAAATCTATCATCTGACCGGTCGGCCTAACTTATCGCGACTTGCCTTTCATGTTTTTGGAAGATCAGGACTTCTGGCTATCGTCCGCAATCTGATCCTCTTTCGTTTCAAGCGACTTTGACATCGGCGTAGCGGACTTGCTCGAACGCTTTCCATACCGGTATCCGTATCCGTAGCCGTAGCCGTATCCGTACCCATAGCCGTACCCATACCCGTACGAGTAGCGTGAACCGTATTTTGCGTATGATGACTTGGGAACGTCCACATTGTTCGCAATGATGCCAGCCAACTTGATCTGAACCTGCGCCAACCTGTTGCGCAATTGGAGCAATACCGGCTTCGGCAAGTAGCACAGGCGACTCACAAGCAACATCGATACATTTGCAGAAGCAATCAGCAACGTATCAGACACAGCCAACATGGGAGCAGTGTCAATAAACGTCATGTCATAACGAGATTGCGCAATCGCTAACAACTCTCCAAACAAGGGTGAACCCAGCAGTTCGTTGGGATTCGGCGGAATCGGTCCGGTTAGCGCCACGTCCAGATTCATTTCGTCAATATGGTACACCACGTCCTCAAGCTTGCAATCGCCAACCAGAACATTGCTGATCCCACGCTGCGTCGCATTCTCGGGCAGGAAATTCTTCAGCAGCTTATGGAGGCGCGGCTTTCTCAAATCCAACTCCAGGAGCAAGGTCCGCTTGTTGTCCCGGGCGAAGCTTCGAGCCAGGTTGCAAACAACAAACGTCTTACCCTCGTGCGGCAAGGCGCTGGTAACGGCAACCAACTTGCTGTTACGCGTTATCATAGATAAATTCAGGCTGGTACGCAAATCCCGAAATACCTCGTCAACCTGTTCCTCGCCATTGCTACGAAGCAATTCCTGCTCATCCTGGACAAACAAGGGCAAAGAACCAAAGACCGGAACAGATTCCCCGAAGACCTGAGTCACCTGTGAAATATCAACGACCTTGTTATTGATCGAAACCAATATGAACGAAATCAATGCCGCAAAAGCCAAGCCACCGATGCCTGCCATTGCCAGCACCTTCTTCGGCTGCGGGAAAAACGGAGAACCAGCGCGCTTCGCATCATTGACTTTGCTGATCGAGTAGTTGCCAATGGTCGTCGCATCCGCAATTTGAAGTTCATTGATACGTGACGTAATCATCGTTATGGTCTCGTCCAACTTCGTGCAGGCAGTCTCGCGCATTCGATAGTCGCCACCAAGCTTGTCCAACTCAATCAGTTTCGCCTCAATCTCGTTGATCTGCTTACGCAGGCGTTCCTTCAGCTTCTGGGCACGTTGACGCTTCAACTCCAGCCCGTTCATGCTGATCTCAACCTCGGATTCAGACGCGCTCTCAATCAACTCGGTCACAGTATGATGAACCTTTACAGCCTGATGACCTGCACTGTACTGAGTCAATAATTCAGGCAAACGCATCTTGTGAGTCAACAACATTGTCTGAAGCGACGACAAATTCCCGCTCTCGCCTCCTGGCACCAAATAGGGAAGCATGATAACGGCATTCTTGCGATTCGCCTTGATCTCCTGCAACGTCATCTCCAGTTCATCCATGTCCATCTCAGCGTCAAACAGCTTCGCCTCAAGGACGTTGCGCTGGGAAACCAAAGAATCGTAGCTCAAACGCAAATCATAGACCCCATGCTCTTCCTTGAACTTCAGCAAGTCGCTCATCGCCTTCATGCGATTGGTCTGAACCTCCTTCAGCTGATCACGCAGCAAGTCAATCCCCGTGTTTGACAAAATGACCTTGCGCTTGTACATGTAATCGATATACACCTCGGCAACCGTATTCGCGAACTTCGCCGCCGCCTCTGGCTTATGGGACGTCACCGAAATGTTTACCAAATGAGTTCCCTGAATCCGACTGATCCTCGGATGGGAACACCCGCGGGCCTCCTCGCCCAATCGCTCGTAAACACGGGATAGAATCTCGTCAGATTGCAAAACCTCAATCTGAGTCCGCAAAAACGTCTCGGCACCGCGACCATACTCGGGATCGGACATGCCACGGACATTCAACGCACGCATCTCGCTGCTGGAAATCACCATCTGAGCCGTTGAACTGTATAACGGCACCGCCGTCTTTAGGTAAATTACACCACCAGCCAAAAATAAGATCAACGCCGTGGGATAAAGCCACAAGTATGGGCGGACGAACGTGTGGTAATACCCCAAAAGCATCTGGAGAATATTGTCCTCACTCTCCATACGCATCGGCATTTGAGGGGTGTTTAATTGATTCTGCTCTGACATCGCTTAATGATTCTTTATCTAAAACGGATCCTCTTTCCAGACTTCAAGCCAATCACCACATGGATTCGCGAACAAACAGAATGTCACCATTCTTCAGTTCAATGTCACGTTCCATGTTCTCTATGGAATGATAGAGCTTTCTCAGGTTGATGCTACGAATCTCCCGATCGCGAATCAGCGTAATGTCGCTCTCCTTCGCAACCGGAGTAAATCCACCCGACAGTGCGATCGCCTGAGAAGCCGTCACAACCTTGTCCGGCGCCAAAACCAAGGGACCAGGCTTCTGAACCTGACCCAAAACATAAATATGTTCGGCGGCGCCGACAAAGACATAGTCGCCAGGAAGCACCCGAACGTCATTCTCAAACTTGCCGGCTGACAATATCTTAAGCGATGCAGGTATGGTGAGTTGCTTGCCGCCATCCTCAGTCCTGATGATCACGATCTTGCCAGGATCCGCCCCCTCTTTCATCCCACCTGCACGAATCACCAACTCCGAACATAATGGAGGACGCTGGCTGTCAATGTACGTGGTCAAGGGATTGCCCACGGAACCTGTCACAAAAACCGGTGGCGCCTTCGGAATAATCAACGTATCCTCGGGACACAGCAGAAAATCGTCACCGCCGCTCTTCCGGGAAGCCAATGCAGATACGTCAATCGAATGACGCACGACGACCTTCGCATTCTCCGGATCGCGACGCAATACAGCAACATTATTTAAATCCGCAGATTCCGTAAAACCACCAGCAGCCGAAATCGCCTGCAACGCGGTCATCCGACCATATGTGGGCAATTCCATGGATTGACTGCTCTTGACCTCGCCCAAAATGTACACGCGCCGAGGTCCCCAAGTCGTCACAAAAACATCGACATGTGGATCAGCAACTTGCTTTGACAAACGCGCCTCCAGTTCCTTCCCGATCTCCCGCGCCGTCTTCCCAGCCGCCTTAATCTCACCACACAACGGATACGAAAATACACCGTTCTCCTCAATGCGTACAGTCCTGCTAAACTCCTCTACGCGAAAGACGCTGATCGACAACACATCGCCCGCCTGCAAGGAACTCGCCTTCCAATTGTCGCCAGCCAGCTCACCGCCAGTTGACAGCAAACATAACAACGACACTACCAACAACAAAACCTTCAACATCGCAAATTCCCCTTCACCAAAATCAAATCATGAAAAACCGTTAAAACGCATAGCTGGCACCAAGATAGATTTCGTGGCAGTCGTACTCACGGTAATCACCGTTCTTGAATGTCGTTCGAGAATACTCATAACCACTATAAACCGACATTCGCGGCAACAACTGATACGACGCACGCAAGTCGTACGAGTACTCCTTCGAATCCGCATCATTGTTCTTTTCGTTGATGTCCTCGACTCCAACCGATTGGCTCAAAGTCAGCTTCTTGGTCATTTTCCAGGACATCCCCAGGCTGTTATCCCAGGAACTACGACCACCGCTTGCCGAGGTCGAATCCTCCCACTCGTACGCGCTCCTTGCTGTAAACGTAATATTGCTGACGGGGCTGTAGCTGACGCTGGCACTGGCAACAGGCGAAAACTCATCGTCGCCCTCAGTGCCCTCGGCATTACCCTCGTAACGTGTCCGCTGGAAACCGCCATCGACATGAGCCGAAATCTTCTCGGACATCCGATAATCCGCAAATGCCGTGAACGTCAAGGATTTCGAGTCGTCATTGAACTCGTCGCCCCTATACTTGGTCATCTTGTAGGTCGTCCGAATTCCCGTCCTGGTCTTTTCGCTCAACTTGTAGTACGGCGCCAGACCGAACCGGAAGGTCTGGTGGCTACGGTCGCTGTAGTCGCTGCCGGAATAGTAGATATTTCCGTAATCCGCAGTAAGCGCAACTCCCCAGCGTTCGTGGCGAACCATATCATAGGTCAAGCCCAGATTGTTGTCATAGCGACGAACCCGAGTCGTATCCACCGAGTCATACTTTTCCTCATATGCCCGCGAGGATATCCGCAACATCAGGCGATCGTTGCCAAGCAAGTCAATGGCACCGAGGACAAAAGGTGACAAATTCCAGTCGAAATCACTCAAATCGCTGTCTGAAGTATAGTATTCATAACCAATATCGCCACTGATTCCGTATTTGGTCTCATTGATATTGCGATAGACATCCAGGTTCAGCCCGCCCTCCAGGACACATGAACTACTGCCCCGTGCGCGCCCCCTGTTGTGAGTATTGCTTTCGTAGCGTCCTTCCACATTCAGCGACACATCCATCTTGTTCGGAACAACGGAGGACGCCGTTTCCAAATAATCCATCAATGTAGATTGGCTAAAACCCTGGAGACCTGCAAGAACAAAGCCTGCGACCAACAAGCGAATCCGTTTCAGTTCCATCAATCTTTCTCCAGACCCTCAAAGCACCCATCGTCTAAATCCCACAAAAAAACAAAGCTGATTTCCAAGACTCAACGCGAGCTTGGAAACCAGTTGTTCATGTCAAGTAATAAGCAAATACCATCAGTTGGCAACGGGATTCACCGAAATAGTCGGCATCTCAGTTGAACCTTCACCGGGGGTAACCTGCTCCACGACAAGCGCAACAACGTACTTGCCAGAGCTGTTTTTCGACACGGTGACCGTATTCACCTGCGCTCCCAGAACCGCAGCCATTGCGGCTGCCTGCGCACGTGTCATCTTGTTCAGCGCATTCTGAGCCGCCATGGCGACCTTTGCCTTCGTCGCAGCCGTCTCGCCATCCAGCGAGTTCAGGAACAGAACCCATTCAGCCTGAGTTGCTTGCCGTTGCAGGTAATTTTGCATCGCAAGGCTCGAATATCCGCTGAACTCATCAAAGTCAATCGCGCCGAACAACATCGCTCCAGCAAACAAAATAACGCCGAAAACCAACGAAAACTTAATCTTCATATTACCCTCCAAAACTTATGCTTATAAATAATTTTCAGACAATTTCACCTGTTAAATATAATTGCAATTAATTAAATATACAGGCAAGAAACAAATAATCAACAAAAAAAATCGTGTTTTCAAGTTTTTTTAGGACATCAAAATCTAGAATCTACCTGCCCAAGCGCTTTCCCCCCAAAAACCCCAGTCCATGAAAGAACATTTTTCACAAAGAACAGGCGCAGTTTGCGTTGCTCTTGCCGGCAAAAAGAAAAGCTATTCCCCAAACGGGATTTCCTTGCTGAAGTATCGTGTCACTACCACATTGTGCGACTTTCCGAAGTCGACCAGCAGTTGCTGATCTTCCTTGGACAACTGCTCGTCGGTCACCACGATTTTTTCGAACCCCACCGACTCGTGGAGTGCTTCCAGGTCACACAGTCCTCCCAGGACCTTCAAGCCATAGCAATACCCATGTCGATAGTTCCGGTTCTTGTCAACAAATCCAAGCACATCCTCACGATCCGCCTGGCTGATGTCAGAATGCAACGAATTCATGTACAGACGACCAAGCAATCCAATCCCACATAGCACCACTCGACAAGGACGGGCGTCAGACAAACGAGCACGGTCGCGGTAACGGATCAACTTCACACGCAAATAATGCAACAGCAAACGGCTGCCCAGTACACCGACCACAGATACGCAGTACGCTACAAAATAGCTCTTCAAAGGCAACTCAGTCACATTTGTACTCGACGCCAATAGCGCCGACGCAGCAAACCCCCAAACCAACGTATATACAAGACGGAAGTATTCCTCGGATGACGGAAAATTCCAAAACACATGATAGTTCCTCGACAGCAAAAGCATCAGCAGCACAGGAGCCACCCAAAACGCTATCTCCATCGGAGGACGCGACTTCAAGCCAACTACTAGCCAAAAACCAAACAAAACTGCAAGCAAATCCCATATCGGAAACAGTATGTTAAGCATCAATCCCACCGATGGCGCCTGAAAATTCTTGTACAGCAACTCCGTTGAATTCCAGATCTCGATTACGGCGAGACGATGCAGCATCAGGCTCAACGTGGTCAACGCAATAACAAAGACAAGCCATGTCAAACGCTGCGGAATAAATGTGCACACAACCGCAGCAATGCCCAACAATGCGCCGAGAACATAGATCGACACGACCGTCTTCGGCTGGTTGTTATCGAAATAACGCAACAAACGGTGGTGAAGATGGCTTTTGTCAGCATGACCCAAGCGCCCCAGCAACCGAACCCAGCGTACAATACCACCGTCTGCTGCCTCACCATCCGCCTCCGAGACACGTCGGGTCAGACGACGCCACACCGCAAGGATTATATCCACGAACGGAACCCCGCATACTAGAAGTGGAATCACGATCGAGGACGCCGTCGCCAACTTCGTGCATGTGGTCAAACTATACATGCCAATCATATAACCGATGAACATGCTACCCGTGTCGCCCATGAAGATCTTTGCAGGATGCCAATTGAACCGCAGAAAACCAAGGCACGAACCGGCCAGGCACAACAAGCCCAGCATCGCTGCGTCACGATGTGACGTCAAATTGATGAACGCAAGGCTCAAAGACGAAATCATACCGATGCCGCTTGCCAATCCGTCAACCCCGTCAATCATGTTGAACGCATTGATCATCGCGGTAATCCATATGATCGTCAGCATGAAACTCAACCATGTCGACAACGTGAACGCAAACACGTTATCAAGACGTACTCCCAAATACCACGCCCAACACGCAGACAACGCCTGAATCAAAAACTTCCATCGGGCAAGCACGCCGCTCCTGTCGTCAACCAATCCCAATGGCAACAACAACAAAAGCGGAAGCAATTGGCGCATTTGGCTAAAGGACAGATGAGGAGTCAACTTTAACTGCTTGCACAACAATGCATAAATCACCTGGCAACCAATGAACGATAGCGCTATCGCCAAACCACCGCCTCGGGGAACAGGCTTAGTGTGGATACGACGATTGTCCAAGGGAATATCCAGCATCCCAAATGATGGCAAGACACGAATCAATGCCTTTGTCAATAACCATGATACGACGCATGTCGCCAACGGCACCAGAACAAAAGGCAGCAGCTTGATGAGATGATCTACTGACATACGCTCGTTACGCCTGCTCCAACATCCGAACCAAATACTTCCCGTACTCGGTCTTCATCATGTCCGCCACGCTTGCCAGTACCTGATCCCCGGTCATCCACCCATTTTGGTACGCGATCTCCTGCAGGCACGCCACTTGCAAACCCTGACGAGTCTCGATCGTGCGGATGAAATTCGCCGCGTCCAGCATCGCCTCGTGTGTCCCGGTATCAAGCCACGCATATCCGCGACCAAGACGAACAACATCCAAATCCCCACGCTCCAAATAAGCAGTGTTCACCGACGTTATCTCCAGCTCGCCGCGGGCAGACGGCTTCACCCCCTTCGCTATCTCAACCACATCGTTGTCATAAAAGTACAAGCCCGTTACGGCATAGTGGGATTTCGGCTGCTTCGGCTTCTCCTCGATGGACAAGGCGCGGAAATTCTTGTCGAATTCGACCACGCCGAACCGCTCTGGATCGCTGACGTAGTACCCGAACACCGTCGCCCCGCTCTGTTTTTCCGCCGCTTTCCTTACCAGTTCACCCAGCTTTGCCCCATAGAAGATGTTGTCGCCCAGAACCAAGGCAACGGAATCGCGACCGATAAAATCCTCGCCAATGATAAACGCCTGCGCCAATCCGTCCGGCGAAGGCTGCACGGCATAGGACAAGTCAACGCCAAAACCGCTCCCGTCACCCAGCAGGCGCTGAAAACTCGGCTGGTCTTCGGGAGTCGTGATCACCAGGATCTCGCGAATCCCCGCCAGCATCAGCACGCTCAGGGGGTAGTAGATCATCGGCTTGTCATAGACTGCCAGCAACTGCTTCGACACGCCACGGGTAATCGGGTGCAAACGCGTCCCCGCGCCTCCTGCCAATACGATGCCTTTCATCCAGTCGTTACTCCTTATCCTATTTAGTTCCCTTCAACGAACCCAAGCGTTCGCCGGCGTACTTGCCCGACCGTATCGGCTCCCACCACCAGGAATTGCCCAGGTACCACTCTACCGTCTTGCGCAAGCCACTGTCAAAATTCTCCTCGGCTTTCCAGCCAAGGTTCTCGCGCATTTTCGTCGAATCAATCGCATATCTGTGATCGTGCCCGGGGCGATCGGTCACAAAGACTATTTGTTCACGATAGCTTCCACCGCCTGTTCGCGAGCGCAATTTGTCCAGCAAGTCGCAAATGGCTTCCACGACCTGGAGATTCGTCCGCTCGTTGTTGCCACCTATGTTGTAGGTTTCCCCGACCACGCCCACCTCATTGATCAACCAAAGCGCCTTCGCATGATCCTCCACGTATAGCCAATCGCGCACATTGTCGCCCTTCCCGTAGATTGGCAATGGCTTTCCGTCAAGGGCATTCAGTATCACCAGAGGAATCAGTTTTTCAGGGAAATGATATGGACCGTAGTTGTTCGAGCAATTGCTGATCAGAACCGGCATCCCGAAGGTATGGCACCATGCACGGACCAAATGGTCGCTGGAAGCCTTGCTGGCAGAATACGGCGACTTCGGATCGTAAGGAGTCGTCTCCAAAAAATACCCTTCGCTACCCAGGCTCCCGTACACCTCGTCCGTCGAAATGTGCTGAAAACGAAAATCACGCTTTTTAGTGTCATCCAAGCCACGCCAATACTCCAAGGACGCCTGAAGTAAATTCGCAGTTCCCATCACGTTGGTTCGAACGAAGCACAACGGATCGTCGATGGAACGGTCAACATGGCTCTCCGCAGCCAAATGCATGATGCAATCGGGGCGGAACTCCTGGAAAACACGCCGGACGCCAAGCTCGTCGCAAATGTCAAGCTTCTCAAAATGATAGTTCGGAGAACCCGAAACATCACGCAAACTCGCCAAATTCCCCGCATAAGTCAACTTGTCCAAATTCAAAACCTCTGCCAATTGACCGCCTATCAAATAGCGGATCAACGCCGAGCCGATGAATCCAGCGCCGCCGGTAACTATCACACGCTTCATATCTATGCTCCTTAATTCGCTCTTACGATAAAGATGCGGTTTTACAAGTTAAATTAAATTGCCCAGAAAGCAAGGAAAAGAGCCAATTTTATATTTTACAAAATCAATTGGGAAACGACGACGTCGGAAAAAACAATTAAAAAAAAACGTACCCAACCAGTCTTTTTAAGGACAGAGTATTTTTTGTGGTGTATATTTTGAGTTATTATGGACTCTATCCAGACAAAACAGTCAAGCCCTCGCAGCTCCCGCTCGAAGCACCGCAAGCATCGACGCACGCTTTTTTCGCGTGCCAAGCGTGTGTTTTCCTCTGCTATTGACAAGATCGATCAGCTCCCGTTCATTATGGCGCTGATGATCGTCGCCTTTCTGCCGTTGATCTATAACGGTGGCGAAACCTGGTGGCTTCCCTTCGCGGGAATCTGCCTGACCATTTCCTACGCATCCTGGGCAATGTCAGCTTGGTGGAAAGGCGGCAGGTTGTCGCGCCTCAGCTTCGACCCCTGGGCATTATTCTTCATCATCCCCTTGGTGGCTGGCGCAATCCAGCTCATCCCGGGCGAAGCCTTCACTCAGGCAATCTCGCCATACGTGTACAACATCTGGCGGGAAGCTCAAAACCTTAACATCGGCAAGGTCATAACAAGACCGACGCTGGCACCCGACCAAACCATGCGGCGATGCACGCTGCTCATCACCTGCATCATGCTATTTGGGCTCCTCATCAGCAAGGGAAAGCGCCCCCATCACGTGCGCCTAATCCTCCTGGCAATCGTACTTGCCGCAACCGGAAACGCGCTCGTAGCCTACATCAATGCTTTTGCAACATCAAATGCATCCATCACCCACGGAGGCGAATTCAAGGGAACGTTCCTGAACAGAAACCACTTCGCCTTCCTGATGATGATGGGCACGCTCGCCGCAACTGGACTCATAGCAGCATTGTCATTCCAGCAAGCTGGCAAATTCAAGCACGCAAAATCTTGGAGCCACCTGACGATTCCACTAGCTATTTGCGTCTTCCTCCTTCTGACGGCGCAGGTTCTCAGCCTGTCAAGAGGTGCTTTCCTCGGAACATCCGTCGCACTCCTTGCTTTCGCCGCAGTCTGGATCGTCTCGAACAGAAAAGAACCCGGGACACGACACCAGAAGATCATAGCGCTGGCTTCAGTCATCGCCGTAGCGCTCCTGATTGGACTGCCATTCGCACTGGAACGACTTTCAGAACGATACGAGCAACTCCTGGCGGGAAGCCTGACAATGGACGGTAGATGGCAAGTCTGGTGCGATACCGCAAAGCTGATCAAGCAAAACTGGCTCTCCGGAGTCGGACTCGGCGCCTATGGCAGTGCCATCCAGCAGGCCGAAAGCGGAAACATCACTAGCCATCGAATCGCACACGCGCATAACGACCTTCTTGAACTCATCGCCGAAATCGGCATCCCGCTCAGTGTCCTGCTCTTTGTCACCGTCGCATTCCTATGGATCAAGGGACTCAGGAACGCCCTCAGAAATCCTTCCAGGACAATCCGGTGGGGAGGAGTCGCGGCACACATGGCAATCCTTGGAGTCACTATCCACGAATGCGTCGAATTCAACCTCCTTGCATGGGCAAACACAACCACATTCGCCGCACTCCTGGCCGCCGCAGTCATCTGCGACCGAAAGCCAAGCCAAGATTCCAAGGCGCCTAAATCCCCTTCGCCCCAACCTGCCCATCCTCGACTTGCCAGGGCACCTTCCCTCGCAATCGCAATCCTTCTCATGGTAGGAGCGCTCCCTTTCCTAACCATAAAACTACATGACGGATGGATCTATACATTGCTCAGGCGAGACATGAAAAAGGAAAAGGCACCTGGAAGACCTATCCAATTCGACAACGAAAAGCGACTCCAACTCCTCGAGAAAATCGCCCCGCCAAAAAACCATCTCCACCTTTGGAATAGCGCACTCGTCAAAGCTGAAGCCGCTTCATACAACCCGATCTTCTGGAAAGAGGCATGCAGCGATATCGCGCATTCATGCCTCCGAGAACCGACTGACGGCGACGTCGCACTACAATGCGCCGCAATCTGGGAACAAGCCGCAAACAACTTGGAAATCGAAGTGCCACAAGAGCAAATCCAAAAACTCTACGAATGGGCAGTCTTCTGCCAACCGACTATCCACAGAACCAATTTCCACGCAGGCACCGCAACATACAGGGCATGGCTTAACGCGCAGGCAAATGACCTTGATCCGACACCACATAAAGAAAAAGCAGTCGAATACCTCGTCAAAGCACTCAAGCTAGGCTCGGACAAGTACGACCAAATCCTCCCAATCCTCGCAGACCTGCTAGAATCTACAGAGCAGCTCGCCAATACTATCCCGGACCATGTCCAGGCCAGACAATCGCTGCTCACCCTGCTCATCTCAAAAAAACACTACAACGAAGCCAAAATCGTCGCAACAAAACTCGATCAACAACTCCTTGACAACCCAAGGCAACGCACGATCCTGCTCGAAAAACTCGCATCAATCCTCGAAATGCTAGGACAGCAAGACCAAAGAAGGCAAGTCTGGAACCAAATCATCGAAACACATCGCAACCTTGTCCAATTCGACAAGGCGCAAGAACTCTACGACAGGGGAGAGACCAGACTCGCGGCAAGCGCCCTCAACGAACCATGCATGCACGCAGCAAACTACCCCAAATTCATCCTGCTAAAGGCGAACATCAAGGCGCACCTCGGCTTCCACGACGAGGTGCTGCACGCACTGACAAGACTCGCATACACCGAAGAATCATGGGACAAAAATATCATTGACCAAGCACAAAAACTCCTCCACAACAACGCAGGCACCTGGAGAGCCTCAAGCGAAACAAGATGGCAATTCCTCAAGGCGGTCCTCAATGTGATGAGCGCAGAACGTAAAGATGATACCCCGGAAGAAGCTATCGTACAACTGAAAAACCTCGAGGAAAAACTCGCCAACACAACACAGCCCTGGCTTCAGGCACACCTCATACCCTATTACCTTGGAAGAGCATGGGTTGCCATCGGCAATACCGAAAATGCCATCCAGGCTTTCAGGCGATCCCTTGCAAATTGCCCAAAAAACCTCTATGCAATCAACCAAATCCACAAAATCGATCCTCAAAAACTCACACAAGAAGAACTTGAACTACACCAACTCGTCCATGCAAGAACCGCACCAATCGGAGAACTCGCAAGCGCACTGGAATGGCTCGCAGTCAAACCAGGAAAAGCGACAATCACAGAGATCTATGAAGAACAGACCTTCACATGGGTCTTCATCTGTACATCAGACCAAATCAGCCAAGTCAGGTTGACAATGACTTTCACTGACCCCAGGGGACCGGCTTTCAACGATACCATCGCTTTCAAAAAAGGCGATGAGCTCACCTGGAGAATCGGCGAAATCATCACCGTCAAAAAATCCTGGCAACCAAACATGAAGGCGCTAGACCAAAAAAAGAGAATCCTCAAAAACGGTCCCGTTACAGTACAGGCAGGAAACATAGCTACAAACGCATTCAACGTCAACATCAGCACGGAATAACATGCCCCAAAAGCACATTGACGAACTCCCCAGGGAACGATTGCTCAATAAAGGCTCGGATGCCTTGACAGACAAGGAACTTATCGCGATACTCCTACGAACAGGAACCCAAGGAAAACCAGTCCTGGAACTAGCCCAGGAAATCCTAGATTCTGCAAACGGAAACCTACTCGACCTCAGCAGAACATCAGTCAAGGACCTCTGCAAGATCTCAGGCATCGGAGAGGCGAAGGCAGTCGGACTCGCGGCGTCTTTCGCGCTGGCAAGACGACTGCTGCAACTGAAACTGGAGGAAGGCGAGCTGATTGACAGCCCGGACACCGTAGCAGACTACATCCGAAACAAGGCAATCTCGCCTGACCAGGAAGAGGCACACGTCCTCCTGTTCGATACGCGGGAGAGACTTATCAAAGACACGCTTGTCAGCGTCGGAACCCTCAACAAAACCATCTCGCACCCACGGGAGGTATTCAGAGAAGCCATACGCGAAAGCGCAGCAGCGATCATCTTCGTGCATACGCACCCGTCTTTCGACCCAACCCCATCGGACGATGACATAAAACTCACCATCACACTCAGTTATATCGCTTCGATTATTGACATTGAATTCCGAGACCACGTCATCGTCGCAATGAGACCAAAACCTGAATCGCCACACTACTTCTCATTCCTAAAAAATGGACTCCTGGACCTGGAAAAATTCGCAAAGGAGTCGTTCAAAAATTAAGGCAACAGTTCCGGAATTGTTTTGAGCTGTTTTTCCCCTGTCCTGGAAAGAGCGTATTGTTTAGCCACTTTAGCGGCGACATCGCTTGAGTACGACCACCCCAGATGCCCGTACCTAAGCAAAACCATCAATAAAACAATGCACAAGTCCCCAAAGGATTGCGGGAATCAAACTATTTAACGGTAATCAACTCATACTCCCGAGTGCCAAGTCCCAGCTTGACGGAATGATCCAGCTGGATATTCCAGTTGGTTGAAGGTGAAACATCATGGAAATGATCGTCATGGCACAGGTTCCGTTCGGACAAAATCGAATTCATAAGCGGAACTTGCTGGTTGACGGCATCCGCGCAAGCCTGATCCAAGGCAACAGGATCAAAAGACGCAAACATGCCAACGTCGGGGACGATCGGAGCATCGTTTTCAGGATGGCAATCGCAGTATGGCGACACGTCCATCACCAAGCTGATGTGGAAGCTGGGCTTGTTCAGAAGAACCGCAGCCGCATATTCCGCCATTTTGCGATCCAAAAGACCAGCCTCGGCATTGTATGACGCGCCAATCGCATCCTTAGGACAAATCGACATGCATTGACCGCAACCGACGCACTTGCCATGGTCAATCACAGCCTTGCCCGAAGAAAAATCCTGCGCGTCATGGGCGCAGACCTTCGCGCAAATCTTGCATCCGATGCATCGCTTGGCGTTGACCGTCGGCTTCGAATCGCAGTGCTGCTCCATCTTGCCGGCCCTGGAGCCACATCCCATGCCAACGTTCTTGATCGCTCCGCCGAACCCAGTCATTTCGTGCCCCTTGAAGTGGTTGAGCGAAATGAATACATCCGCATCCATGATGGCACGGCCGATCTTGGCGTTCTTGACATATTCCCCGTTGGGAACGGGTACATGAGCCTCGTCGTTCCCCTTGAGACCGTCGGCAATGATGACGTGGCATCCCGTGGTATAGGGCGTAAACCCATTGACATAGGCCGTTTCAATGTGTTCAAGCGCATCCTTGCGGCGTCCGACGTAGAGGGTGTTGCAGTCCGTCAAAAACGGCTTGCCGCCAAGCTTCTTGACTTCATCGACGACGACCTTGGCGAAATTCGGCCTGAGAAACGCCAAGTTGCCAGGTTCTCCGAAGTGGATTTTGATCGCAGTGAATTTGCCATTGAAGTCAATCTTCCCGATTCCCGCCTTGACGATGAGATCCGAGAGCTTGTCGAGCAGGCTTTTACCGAAAGCCTCTGTTCTGAAAGATGTAAAATAGACTTTTGCTTTTTTCATTGTGGTTGCCTTTTGGTTGTTTGGGATAAGGAAAACAAGTTAAAGCATTTAATGTAAAGATTAAAAAGACCGAGTCAAGCTCGAGCAGCAATGAGAACAAAACAAAGGCAGGAATATGTGGTGTTTTTGCATCTGAATAATTTGAATCCTGACGTGCTTACCTTAGATTAATGTATGTTGGCAATTTTTTTAGTCCGACCGCAATAGATTTCGGGATGTACCTATGTCGCAGACAAGATTGCTGTCTTATATTTTCATGGCATTGAGTTGCTGTTCACTTGCCCTCAGAGCGGGCTTTTCAGTTAAGGTTTCGGGGACTTGGACCGGCGGCGCGCAGAACGTGAAGTACTCCGTCGAATGCGTGCTCAGCGAGGATGGACATGACGTGTATGAATTTTCGGAGGACATCGAGTATCCGCCATTGACGACTCCAGTGCCGTCATGCGGCATGATCTGGTCAAGCCTGCCAACGGGAAATCGACTGCAGCGTGACACGAGGGAACTTGGTGCCAAAGCCAACAGCTGGGACATTCGCGTCTATGTCGCCCAAAATGAACAGGTCGCCATTGACTTGGAAGTAACCGGGGACAGCGGAGATTGGGAAATCTCGTTAGTTCTGGAAGAAAAGCCTTCCGAGCTGGTCGGGAACCTCGATTTCAATACCCCAGGCACACATCGGTTCCAGATCGTCGCTACCCCGATCGGGCAGCGATTGACCTTGGATCCAGGATGGAATCTGGTCACCCCTACAGTCACGCTAAGCGGTGCGTCCAACGCCAAGCTACAAGACTGCGTGGCAATGACAATGACAGCAGGACGTTATGCGAAAGCAACAAGCTTCACGCCAGGAATCGGATACTGGATCTTCAATCCAAGCAAGGAAAAACTGGAATTGGAACTGGCCGGAGTAAAACCAACCCAGGCAGAACTCAAAATCATACGCGAAACCTGGATGCTGCACGGGATAGTCGATGCAAATGACCTGCCTCCAGAACTGGAAACGGCGCGGATCTTAACATGGACTGGAACAGTTTGGTCGTTGCAGCAATTGCCCCTGAAACCTGGCAAAGCATATATGATTTGGTTGGATAAATAAATTTATGACATATCAAGAATTATTTTGCCAGAGTCCTAAATACAACCGCTTGCTTCGTTTGTCTGTTCCGTTGGTCTTGGCATCGTTAGGCCTGGTCTTCATGCAGTTCACTGACGCGATATTTTTATCGTGGTACAGTCCGACTGCGATCGCGGCGGCAGGCATCGCCGGAATGTTGAACTGGCTGCTAGTGAGCCCAATCGTCGGAACGGTGAGCTATACTGGGACGATAACCGCGAACAACCTGGGGGCTGACCTTGACAACAAGACCGGATCGATGATTTGGCAAGGGGTCTATCTCGCTCTGATAGGCGGATTGATCACATTCCTGCTGAGCTTTGCGTCGGATTTTTTCTTTAGCCTGACAGGTCACTCTCCAGACTTGCAGGTCTTTGAGACCCAGTATTTGAGGATTTTGCTGGCTGGAAGCGTGTTGAATTTCATCGCATGTGCGATATCGGGTTTTTTCATCGGTCGCGGCGACAACACGCGGTTGATGGTCGCGCAGCTGAGCGGTCAGGTTGCAAACGTGGTTTTGGATTACGTGATGATCTTTGGGAAGTTTGGCTTTCCCGAGATGGGCGTTGCCGGTGCGGCGTTGGCAACCGTACTGTCCAATCTGTTCACGATTGCCTTCCTGACCTATTGGTTCTTTAAGCGTGACAATCGCAAACGATTTATAACTTGCGACTGGCATCCGAACATTCTTCCCATTCGCCAATTGCTGCGATTCGGATTGCCTAACGGGCTCCAGTGGGCCGTCTCTGCGTTTCTGTGGTCGTTGTTCTTTGCGGCAGTTGGTCGAATCGGCACGGTTGAATTGGCGGCTACGTCGATCGCGTTCCGCCTGAACGGCCTTGCATCCGTCCCCGTAGCTGCCGTATCCCGTGCGCTGGGGACATTGGTCGGCAAGAGCCATGGCGAACTAAACCACAAGGACGCAGTTGCGTACATGGGACATGGGACTGTAGTCTGCCAAGTCTGGATGACGCTTGTAGCGGTGACCTACGTGGTCTTGCCAGAGTATTACTTCGAGCTGTTCAAGAGCGACTCCAATTCAGGCGCCTTTACCGAACTGATGGCTTGCGGAGTGACCTTGTTGCGTTTCGTGGCATTGTATTGCCTGGCAGATTCGATCAACATCGCGTTGTGCGCCGGATTGCAGGCCGTGGGAGATACAAAATGGATATTCAAGGGCGTATCGATCGTTACGTTCCTGGTGATTATCGGAATAATGTTCGCGGACTACTATAAATGCGGATTGATGGTAATCTGGTCGTTGATAACATTCTTCATTATGGCGCTTCCACCACTGTGGTTTTTCAGAATTCGGAGCGGGGCCTGGAAGTCCATACGAGTTGCGACGGAATCGTGATGGAGTTGTCAAATGCGTTCAAAAGCTAGTTGGATCCTTCTGCCGATTTGTCTCTTGTTGATCGCCACGCAAGTGTTTGGAGGCTTGGGACGCGAACTGATCGTAAATGGAGGATTCGAACTTGACGAGAATGGCGACGGAATACCGGACGGATGGCATATGGAGGCGAAAAACTTCCATCGATACGAACATCCGCCACTGAGCGGAAACTACGTAATTGACGCAAAGCCAAAAGCATACGTAATTGCAATCCAGCCGCTGGAACTCGAACCCGGGAAAAAATACACGTTTAAGGTGCGATGCCGCTCGGGTGAAACAGGACGAGGAGCCGCACTGCTTCTCCATGGAGAAACAAAGCCCGAAACAGAAATGCCCTTGGTCTGGAACTTGGAGCCGGGAAATGAATTCACCGTGTTCTCAAATACGTTTACAGCACCGAACAAAATCGCACACCTCTACATCTACGACTTGTCGCAAACTGGTCACATGAGCTACGATTATGTCTCACTGCGAGAAGGAGAACCAGACGGAATCGCAGTGACGCAATTCAACCTCAGAAAAATCGACCAACCCTATGGAAAGGTGCCGACACATGCGCAGGTGAAAACAGGAAGCCCACTTGAAGATGGAGGATTCAGAACCTTGTTCTTCATCAGGCAACTCGCGCAATTGAGAGAAGTCGAGGAGCTGGCACAGCGAATTGACCTGCGACACGACGTCGTTCAATCAAGCGGAAAGGAAGGCGAACTGGTCTCCTTTACGGGATCGGCGGCAAACGAAGCCATCGAAAAAGGAAGCATTTCAGCATACGTCGTGGCGTCGAAATCCACAGAAGGGATGCGTTCATGGATCATGCGTGACGTACGGGAACGAGGTGTTGGATTGGTATTGTTGGAGCACAGCCGGTGCTCAGCGTCGGAATGGGGCTTGGGCGAATTGAGCGAGTTGGCTTCCGTGCGTGACGTTTATCCGTTTGCCAATCATCCCGAGGGTGGGATTATGCGAGGAGTCCGTGGCGCCACCGTGGGCAAGGGGCGTGTGGTGGTACTGAGCTTTGACCTTGCGACATCGGAAATGCACGGAATATTGCCGTTTTCCCGCGACGTCGAGGTATGGCGCCATCGTCAGCACGAGCATTGGGAGGGGTGGATGTCGCTGCTGTCTGAATCGATTCGTTGGGCAGTACGCGGCGAGAGCGGAATCAAGGTCGAGCTGTCTGATGTGGATGGAGTTCAGGTTGAATTGCGTGTGACGGGTGCCGGTGCAAGCCAAGTTCGGCTGGTGTATCGCTCGCTGCGCGAAACTCGCTTTGATGGGCGTGGCCTGTATCGAACCGAACCAGCAAGACTGTCGTTGACAGATGACGGGATCGTAAGCTTTGCACGACCCGGCGGCGATTTCCCTGTTGGAGATGCGCTTCTGGATGTGGCGGTTGAGGATGCCGAAGGACATGTCCTGTGCTGGAAAACCTTGCTGGTAAAAGAAACAACTCACGCCAAGTTAAGCAGGCTCAAGACAGGAAAAACATGGTATGATGCCTCTGAAAACGTTGAAGCGCAAGTCAACCTTGAGTTGGATGGCGCAAGCAAAGCTCTTCTGGAAGCACGATTGATCGACGCATTCGGAAGAGTGATCAGCACGCAGCAGATCGAGGCGGCGACCGACGGAGACTTTGCGTTCACGCGCCTGCCGCTGGCCAATGCGGGAAATGGATTTGTCAGAGTCGAGGTGTGCGCGTACGTGGACGGGTGCGAGCATAGCCGAGAATGGACTGCGGTCACGTTGCCCAAGATGATGCGCCAGCAAGCGGAAGACGACTTCGGGGTGCTGGCCTGGCGTCCGATGAACTGCCACCCGCAGCTGTCGACCAGCTACACGAATGCCATGCGCGAACTCGGCCAAAACGTGGACTTTTGCGGCGATGGATACACCTTGACCGAGAACGGAATGCCTGCGGCCGGATACATCGAACGGCTAGGCGAATTCTACGACATGGGGCATAACGAGAAGGGAATTCGACCTCATTGCCCCAGCAACCCCGAGGTTCGCAAGCAGATTGTCGAAAAGGTCCGCAAAAGTGCCGAAAACCAAAAACCATATGGTTTTCTCGGGGTTGGTCTTGCGGACGAGGGGGTGTTGGCCAATGACCGCCGCATCACCGAATTTTGCCGTTGCGAGCATTGCCTTGCAGGATATCGAAAGTGGCTGCGTGAACGCTACTTCAGCCTGGAAAACCTGAATGCCCAATGGGAATCGACATGGGATGATTGGGACAAAATCACGCCGGTCCTGTCAGCCGATATCCGGAAACGGGAGAACTTTGGGGAATTCATCGACTTCCGGACATACATGACGGACGTCTGGATCGGAGCCTGCAGGCTGGCGTCGGATACATACCACGCCGTGGATCCGGAAGCCAGGATCGGAATGACGAATACTTTCGGAGCAAGTCCATTCGGAGGAAATGACTACTGGAAGTACGCGACAAAAGCAGGGTTCGGATGGATGCAGGAATATTCCGAGGCATTCAAGAATTCAGGATTCACAGCGCTCTTCGAAATCTGGCGCTCATTTACAGGCAGGAATTTCCTAAATTATGGCTGGATCGGATACTGGCACCGAAACGAATGCGCAGCATATGAACCATGGTGGCTAGCTCTGCACGGATCAAGGGGCGTCTCGTACTTCTCAACCAATTCGTTCGATGCGGAACGACAAACATCCTGGGCGCTGATTCACGCCGACCAGTCAAGGACAGCGTTCGGAACTGCAGTCGCAAACTCGATCAAGGACTTGAGACGAGGAGTCGGAAAGCTCCTCATGGATTATGAACGCCTGGAACCAACTGTCGGAATCCTGTGGTCATACCCGTCGATGCTTGTCTCCTGGTGCGAAAGCCAGGCAACGCAACCCGTACCGCAAGAAGGGGTCGATGCAGACAACTACGGTTCGTTCTTCAGGACCGCATTTGATTTCCGCCACCATATCGACGATTTGCAGCTGGATTCCCAGCATATAGCCGTCGAGCAACTGATGGGCAATTATCGGTTGATTGATCGCCAACGGCTGTTGTACTTGCCCTTTGCCTGCGCCATAAACAAGGATTTGGTGCCAGTGCTTCTCGAGTTCGTCAAGGCGGGCGGCGTCCTGGTCGGAGATTTGCGCATGGGCGTCACAGACGAGCACGGAAAACGACATGCCGTCGAAGGATCCCCACTCGAGACCTTGTTCGGAGTACGCCGAAACCCCAAAGCGGATCCAATCTATGGTGAAACCGTGGTGACAATGGACGAGATTGGTGAAATCAAGGCGATTGGACGAGAAAAATTGGAAGCACGCGGCGCAAAGCCCTTGGGACGGCACGCTGACAAAACTCCGGCAATCTTCATGCGAAACTTGGGCGAAGGACGTACCGTGTACCTGAATTTCCGCCTGCCCGCCTTGGATGCCAAAAACATGGCTCCAGGTAGCCGCAAGCTCGTTTCATGGTTGGTCGAGCTGGCAAATCTCGGAAGCTTGGCGACAATTACCGCAAAGGATACCGATGCTTTCGCAAAAGCTTACGAATTGAATGCGTTCCATCGTGATGGTTACATACTGTATGGCTTTATTCGCGATTATCGACGTTGCCCTGAAGCGGAAGCAACCAATGAAGTTTCACTTAACTTGCGCTTCAGATCCCATTTGTACGATGTTCGCAAAGGCGAGTACCTTGGTCGATTCAGCCGGACTACGATGTGCCTGAAGCCAGGCGAAACGATTTTGTATGCGGGCTTGCCGTCGAAAATCGATTCCTTGGAAATGGAGACGGCGGAGACAAATCCGGGCGTCCTGCGGATTGTCGCCCGCGCTGTCACTGAGGATGGCGGTTCGCCTCTCGGACATCATGTATTCAATGTGGTGCTTCGAAATCCAAGTGGGCATACGCTTCCGTGCCATGTCCTCAATCTAGCCGCCCCACGCGGTTCGCTGGACACGGAAATCCACTTGGGGCTGAATCGACAACCAGGCCAATGGACCGTCGGAGTCAAGGACGTGATCACCGGATTGACCAGCGTGACCACAGTTAACCTCCCATGATTGTTGCCTTCCCCTAAACGCAAAATCAAAGCATTCGAAAAAATTTCCAAATACTGTACCCAAGGGGCATGTCACATGCATTTTAAGTACGAAACTAATGAATTTTGACTTTGGTTTTTCATTGATTTTTGGACAAAGAACTCCTTAAAATTGAATTTTCCACTCTGTGAATCACATTATCTTTTTACTTTTTCAACCTCACGTCATACTCAGGGATCCATATGAAAATCGGTTGCAACTACTGGGCGTCCCACGCAGGAACAAAAATGTGGGAAATGTGGGATGAAAATATCGTCCGAAACGACTTCAAGCTGATGGCCGACGCCGGAATGGAACTCGTCAGGGTATTCCCATTGTGGCCTGATTTCCAGCCGCTGTCCTTGGTTAGTGGCTGGAGCGGTCACAAGATCGAGCTTCTTCTCAACAACCAACCGCTTCCGAATACGCCTTGCGGCAGGGCGGGAGTTGACGAAGTCCAGCTTGACAGGTTCGCAACGCTCTGCGACATTGCCGAAGAAAACAACCTGAAGCTGATCGTCGGATTGGTCACCGGCTGGATGAGCGGCGTCCTCTACATGCCGCCTGCCTTCCAGGGGCTCAACCCCATCAACGACCCACTTGCCTTGAAGTGGGAAATCCGAATGGTGCGCTGCCTCGTCAATGCCCTCAAGCACAAAGCAGCCATCTACGCCTGGGAACTGGGCAACGAATCCAATTGCATGGGATCACCCAAAAGCCCCGATGAAGCCTGGCTTTGGACAAACGCAATCGCCTCCGCGGTCAAACTCGAGGACAACTCACGGCCATTCTTTTCGGGAATGCACGGAATCATGCCCGCAGTCGATGAGGAATTCGGAGCACCTACCTCATGGTCGATTCAAACTCAGGGCGAATTGTGCGATGTCCTCACCAGCCACCCGTATCCGCATACAACAACCAAATCCTCAGCAAGACTCGATCCGCATGACTCCATTCGCCTCACCCTGCAGGCAGCCATTGAAACACGACTCTACGGCGACATTGCGAGAAAACCTGCCTGCGTCGAGGAAATAGGGACTTTCTCCTCAAGCTATTGCAACGAGCAAACAAAGGCCAACTTCATCAGGGCGACCATGCTCAATTCCTGGGTCCACGGCTCGACGGCTTTCCTCTGGTGGTGTGCTTTCGAGCACTCGATCCTCAACTTCCCGCCCTATACCCATAGCACCTGGGAGCGTGAACTCGGGTTCTATGACGAAAACCTGAAGCCACGAGCCATCGCCAAGGAATTTACCAGATTCATCGAATTCAGGGATTCGATGCCATTCAAGGAGCTGCCTCCATTCAAGCAGGATGCCGTCTGCGTGCTCACCAGAGGGCAGGACTTCAACGCATCGCTGGAAAACGCATGGTCCGCATTCATCCTCGCAAAACAAGCGGGATTTGATATCCAATTCCAGTTTATCGACGAGCCGCTCAGGGATGCAAAACTCTATATCGTCCCAGGCATCCAAGGCACCAACTGGTCTCGCAGCTTCGAATTCAACGCACTCGTGCAAAAAGCTCACCAAGGCGCAACCGTCTTCTTCGACCTCGATGGAGGAGACCTCTCGCCTTTCGAATCCGTCTTCGGCGCAACCGTCGTCACGCGGGAAACAAGAACCGAACCGATTCAGACTCTGATCGGCGGCGCAACTGTCTCCATCAACGCACCCTACAGGCTCGTCATCCAAACGACAACCGCCAAAACCATCCTGACCGAACAAGGCGGCAACCCGATCTTCATCCAAAACAATCTGGGATCAGGACAGGTCTTCCTACTCACCGCGCCACTAGAACGCTTCACAGCCAAAAAACCTGGCGCGTTTACCCAAGAAAACCAGCCCTGGTCAGCAATCTATACCCTCATCGCAGAAGATCTGATCAAACAAAGAGCCGCAACATCAAATGACAAGCTCGTAACGCTGACCGAACATCAACTCGATGATAAAAGAGTCGCGATCATCGCTGTCAACAACCAGGCAAAGCCAGTTGAGAATGTCCTTGTGGTCAACCCGGCATGGAAGGTGACCTGGACCCGCTCCCAACTCATTCAACCCCTCGATGCAACTGCTTTCATACTCGAAAAAGTCAATCCATAACCCAAAACCAAAGGAGTAGAACGATGAACATACTTTTCCTCGGAGGCACAGGCAATATCTCCACCGATTGCACAAAACTGCTGCACCAACAGGGACACCAGATTACCGTGCTGACTCGAGGGCACAACCCAGTCCCGCAACAATACCAGCCACTCGTCGCTGACAGGCACGACCCGAAACAACTGAAAAAGGCACTCGAAGGAAAATCCTTTGATGTCGTCGCAGACTTCACAACTTACAACACAAGCCAAGCGCAAATCGCTTTTGACGCCCTTAACGGCAAATGCAAACAGTACATCTTCGTCAGCACAGTCTGCGTCTATCAAAAACCAGAACCAAAGCTCCCAATCACCGAAAATACGCCACGAGGAAACCAATTCTCGCAATATGGACGGGACAAGGAAAAAACAGAGGATTTCTTCCTCGATAAGATGAGTAGCGACAACTTCCCCCTCACCATCGTCAGACCCGCACATACCTACGGCGACACATGGATCCCCAATCCAGTCGCCAGCTCAGGATTCACTCTCGCATGGAGACTCCTGAACAAACTCCCGATCTTCCTGCACGATGACGGACAGTCGCTCTGGACGCTCACACACACCACCGATTTCGCCGTTGGCTTCGCGGGACTCGTCGGCAACAAGAATGCCCTTGGCGAAGCGTTCCAGATTACCTCGGACACCATCCTCACATGGAACCAGATCATCCGGGAAATCCAGCTCGCACTCGATGCCCCGGAACCTCAAATCGAGTACATTTCCACAGAGGAAATCTGCCGCCGCGATCCCTCGATGGAACCCAAGCTCAAGGGAGACAAGGCAAACCACGGCATCTTCGATTGCTCGAAAATCAAGCGTATCGTGCCAGAATTCCAATGCAATGTCTCCTTCAGGCAAGGAATCAGGCAATCCGTACAATGGTTCAAGGACCATCCTGAAAAAATGGTCCCCGACAAAAACGTCAACGCAATCTACGAAAAAGTCCTCAACGCCAAATAACCAATCCGGGAAACGCCTACTATGCCTCCGAATATTTTGATGATTGTCGCCGACCAGCATCGGCAAGACTGCCTTGGAATCAACGGACACCCATTCCTCAAGACCCCCAACCTGGACAAGCTTGCAGAAACAGGAGTCAACTTCACCAACGCATTCACCTCGTCGCCAATCTGCGTTCCAGCACGAAACAGCCTGTTGCACGGAGTATGGTCGTGCAAACACCTCAGTATCGCAAACGCAGATACCGAAGCATCAAGACCAGCAATTGAACTCCCCACCTTTACGCAAACCATTAAAAACCAAGGCTACAATCTCTCTTTCATCGGAAAATGGCTCGGAGGAAAAGCAAAATCACCGCAGGAATTCGGGTTTGATGACTATATCCCCGAAGGGCAATACGCCACCTGGAGGGCGGAACAAGGACTGGAACCAAGACCGTCAGGAATGCCTTTCTTCGGTTACGACAGCCACATCACCCCGCAGCAATCAAGGCTGTATTGGGGTGCGTCGCAAACCATCAGGAAACTTGAAGAGCAAGCGGCCAAGGACCAGCCTTTCCTTATCCGTTGGGATCCAAGCGAACCGCATCTGCCCAATGTGGTTCCACAACCCTACGCCGACATGTATCCGCCAGAATCAATCCCGCCATGGCCTAGCTTCGGTGACCCGCTGATCAACAAGCCATACATCCAGGCGCAACAACTCAGATCATGGGGACTAGATGGATGGACTTGGGAAAAATGGGCGCCGCTCGTGGGACGATACCTGGGCGAAATCACGCTGCTCGACCAACAAGTCGGAAGAGTCCTCCATGCACTCGAAACGCTCGGCATCGCAGACAATACAATCGTCATCTACACCTGCGACCACGGCGACATGTGCGGAGCACACGGGATGATTGACAAGCATTATGTAATGTATGACGATGTCACCAGGGTCCCCCTGATCATTAGATGGCCAGGAGTAACGCAGCCCAATAGAAAGGCTGACGATTTCGTCATCCATACGATCGACCTCGCCAAGACGCTCTGCGAAATGGCGGGCGCACAAGCGCCGGATACCTTCCAGGGCGAATCCCTGATCCCGACTCTCAAAGGCACGGGTTCTACCCAACGCCAGGACGTCCTGTGCATGTACCATGGAAACCAATTCGGACTCTATTCACAACGAATGGTTCGAAGCCACGACTGGAAATATGTCTGGAATGGAACCGCAGAAGACGAACTCTACGACCTGGTCAACGATCCCGCAGAACGAATCAACAAAGCGCAATTCCTGGAATGCCGGGACATCGTCAGGCAATTCAGGCTGAGACTGCACGAATGGATGGTCCAAGTCAAAGACCCCCTCGATAATGGATGGATCAGAAGACAACTCCTTGAAAACAAAAAAATCTAAGGAATGACGCCATGAAAAAACTACCACTTCTTCTCTTTGTCGCCCTGGCATCGGTTCTCTGTTCCCAGGAGGCGACGCCACGCCGTCCAATGGCATTGTTGATCATGCTGGACGGAATGCGCGCTGACGCCCTGTTCAACACCCACATGCCCAATCTCCACAAGCTCATGAAAGGCGAATGGCATCCTGACTACAAAGGCGCATTCTCCGATTGCGCACAAGCCTTGACGGACGCCAAGCCGTCAAGCGCAACCAACCATGCCGCGATTGCCACAGGAGTCACGGCAACCAAGCATCGGGTCTTCAACAATGGACAGACCAAGGACGGCAACTTCAAGGAATGGCCTTCATGGCTCGGAAGACTGGCCAATGCAAAACCACAACTCAAGACATACTTTCTCTACACATGGGGTGAAAACGACCATACGGCACCACATCCCAAGGTCAAGGGCAAACGCGGCCCGAGCGACGCCGCAAACGGACGAGAACTCGCGCAGCTGCTCGCAACAAAAGACGCGCCAGACGCAACGATGATCTTCGTCGATTGGCCGGATGCGGGCGGGCACGGAACCGGCTTCTACCCCTACGGAACAAGCTTCGTCAGGGCACAGATGCAGTCAGACATGCTCGTTGGCAACCTCATGAAAGCCATAGCGTCACGAGAAACCTTTGCCCAAGAAGACTGGCTTCTGATGATCACGGCGGATCATGGAGGCATGTCAACCAGCCACGGCATGTGGGGCGGACAGGCAAGCACAATCCCAATTGTCATGGCAGGACGACATATCAGCCAAGGCCAACTCGCAGGAATACCAAATCACTATGACCTCCCAGTAACTGCCCTCGCACACTTCGGACTCGATGTCTCAACGATGAAACTCGACGGAAAAGTCATCGGAAAACAAGTCCAGAATCCAGCAAAACGCCCCTTGAAGCAAGGCCTCCAGGCATACATTACATTCGATGACAAAGAAGCGAAAAACCTGGCGGGAACAAACATCAAGGCAACACTCCTAGGAGGAGAAGATACAGCCAGCGGACTCGGCAATGGATTTGCTGGCGGATTCCTCAGAATCCCAGGCTTCGCCGGACATGGTGTCGCCCTTGAAGGCACAGAAAAGCTCCAGTTCGAAAACAAGACCAACTTTTCCATCACCATGTGGGTCAGGCTGCCCGAATCGCAAATCGGCGATCCCGCAATCATCTCAAACAAGGACTGGAATAGCGGACAAAACCCTGGATTCGTACTCAACGCAGGCAAGCGTGGCGATGGCGCCCCATGGACAGGAGTCGGCTTCAACTATGCAAGATCTGGGGAAGTGAATCGCGCCGACTTGAATACCTTCCACATCGAACCCCGAGAATGGGTCTTCTATGCCGTCGTTCTCCAAGCCAACGGCGCGGCATATGTCTATCAAGGACGGAGAGACGGCAATCTCCATTGGATCGCAGAGCACGCCGAGGACATCGTGATCAATACGGGAATGAAATGGCACATCGGACAAGATGGAACTGGCAACTACAAGGCACCGCTCAATGGTGACATCGACGACCTCGCCATCTGGAACAGGGCGATCACGTTCGATGATGTCCGCAAAATCTACCAAGCAGGACGAATCGGCATGTCACTCGGCGATATCCTCGAATAATCTCACCTCATAACCCTAAAAAAACAGATGACGCTATGACAACAACTTGAGCACGAACACCCCGGGTGCTCGTACTTAAATTAATCTTGTCTTTTTGCAGGGCAAATTTGCCAGACCGCCCGACTAATTCCAATTAAAAATCAAATTGACCTAAATAATCTTGACTTTCCGTGCTTGTTGCTGTATGGTAAGTGTGGTGCCTCACCCCCCTTACACCCAAAACACGGAGCATACAATGAGCAAACCCGGACCTCGCGTCATTATCACGGAACCCGAATTGACAAAAGCGAAACAAATCATCGATGGCTTGCCCTATCGCGATGAACTTCTCGTTGCCTTCGCCGTAGTGCTGGCATCCCAGGGGAAGCTTGACCAGGCGAATATCGGCGAGGTCCTGGGGGTCTCCCAGTCCACCGTCAAGCGAATGATCAAGGATTTCAAGAAGAGATGCTCCGAGCCTGATGATGAAGACGCCAACGGCATGTCCTGGGGTGGTGACAGGCGATCGATATTGACCTGGGAAGAGGAGAACGAAGTCCTCGGCCAAATGACCCCCGAGGCAATTCAAGGGCATGTCGTGACAGTCGGCGACATCCAAGGCGCCCTGGAAGCCAAGGCCGGCCGAAAAATGAGCCTGCAGACAGTCTACAACATTCTTCGCCGTCACAAGTGGCGCAAGGTGGTTCCTGACAAGGTGCATCCCCAAAATGATCCTGAAAAACTTGATGAGTTCAAAAAAAAACGTTTCCGGAGGCGGTACACATGGCAGCCATCCAGTCCAAACTGGAGGGAAAAAACCTTCGCATAATGTTCATGGACGAGGCGCGCTTTGGAAGGTTGCCGGTAGTTCGCGCGGCATGGGCGCCCGCCGGACTCCGACCATTGGTGGCGGCCGCGGCTGAACGGCAATTCAAGTACATGTACAGTGCCATAAGCCCGTTTGAAGGGGACATCGACTGGCGCACGACAGACATGATGAACACGGAGAACATGAACTTGTTCATGCGGCAGATTGGCCGCAAGTATCCCGATGACTACCTGCTGCTGGTGGCCGACGGCGCAGCTCGCATCGTTCAAGGGAGATGGAAATTCCCCCGAACGTTCACTTGCTGCAGCTTCCCCCCCTACTGTCCTGAGTTGAACCCTGTTGAACATCTTTGGGATTACGCCCGTGAAAAGGCCTGTGCAAACCGTTATTTCAAAGATCTGAATGACGTGGTGGAAAAAGTTGAACATGAGCTGGGCAAGCTGGCACAGGGAACGTTGGCAATGGCAAAGAAAGTGTCCCAGATGTTTTGCTGGCCTTGGATGATTGGTTCAATTTGATTTTTAATTGGAATAAGAATGCCCCATTTTTACCCCCTTGACAGCTGACACCGCATGAGTACGAGCACCCCGGGTGCCTGTACCTAAACCCGTCTTGTCTTGTTGCAGGGCAAACTTGCCCGACCCACCCGATCCCCCGACCAAGAATGCCCCATTCTCACCCCCTTGACCCGTAACACCGCCTGAGTAGGAACATCCCGGGTGCCTGTACCTAAACCCGTCTTGTCCTGTTGCAGGGCAAATTTGCCCGACCCGCCCGACTAGGAAGGTTCCATTTTCACCCCCTTGACAGCTGACACCGTCTGAGTACGAGCACCCCAGGTGCCCATACTTAAAATGCGATTGATATGGCGGGAGAAAAAAGACGGAAAAAGCGAAGATGTTGACGGATACATGCAAAGGCAGCTCCTTGAGTACGAGCACCCAGGGTGTTCGTACCTGAACTGCGCATGATTCGGAGGGTTGGGAAGACTGAAGACCCGACACTGCAAATAGGTAGCAAATCTTTGCCTGACCTTTGTGCTGTTCTTTCAAGGATAAAAGGTTTTTGCGCTGTTTTTGTGGGAAACAACAGGATCTAGGCACGACGAAGCTCCAACCAGGCGAGACCATTCAAAAATTCCGAGGTCTTCCTGCCGGTTTGGAAAAGCTTAAAATTGGATTTGAGGAATTATTCGGCTTTCGCCTTTGCCGACGCCCTTTCGGCCAGGCGCCCGGACACCCAGTCCGTGACCGGGATGATGGCGAACCGCCACAGCGACGAGTAGAACAGGCTGCCGACCAGGTAGGCGGGATAGACAATCAGGGCGTTCCCGATAAGCGACGACAGCTTGTACCCAGGACTCTTCCCGCGGGCCCGGACAATATCCCAGAAGGCGTCCACGATGTCGACGCCCGTGGCGTCCTCCAGCCGCTCCAGGAACGTCCGGCAGTTCCCCTCTTCCAGCTCGAACCAGGGCAGCTTCCCCGCCTTCCAGCCCGCCCTCCGCTCCAGCTCCAGGAGGAACGACTCCGTGCCGATCCCGTACCTGTTCACGTAGATCCTCTCCGTGCTCGGAGTCACATCCTCGTGGAGGTCGGCCAGCTTCGCCTTGACCCTGTCGAGGTCCTCGTCCCCGAGCATCCTTGTCAACGCCTTGGGGTCGAGGCGCCTGAGCCTGTAGTCCTCCTTCCAGAGGCTCCTGTCGCGCTTCAGGCGGTTGGCTCTGGCGTAGATCCTGGTGCAGTGCCGCTTCAGCATCGCGACGAACTTGCCCAGGTCGTTCAGGTCCCTTCCCGTGTAGTCCAGGTGGAGGGGGAACCCGAGGCCGGCGTACTCGAAGCAGCGCCGGTCCACCTCGTCCTGGGGCAGCTCGTCCTTCGGCAGGTAGACCATCAGCACCGCCAGGTCGCAGGTGAAGTCCGCCTTCAGGACCGTGATGTTGAAGAGCCGCTCCAGGATTTCCATGTACGCCCTGAACAGCTGCAGGCAGTCGACCCTTTTCTTCCCTTTCCTGCCGCTAGTCCCGGGCTTCTGCGCCTCAACCTTCCCCGCTTTCTTCGCCTTTTGCCCGTCCTTGGGCTTCTTCCCTTGTTCCTGTTCGTCCTTCTGCCTTAGAAGCTGGGCCATCTCCGGACGAAAGCAAATGCACACCTCAAACACCATCCCGACCGCCTTGTCGTACGTGAACTTCCTGTACCCCATAGACATTTCTCCTTCATTTTCACAACTACTTCAAGCATAAACAATATTATTTTTGCTTATACATCCAATAAAATACTGCACTAAACTAGCGATGCAAATTATTTTTTGTACTTTTTATGTATTTTTTCGTTATTTTTTGTCAATCAAAAATAATCATAATAATTCCATTCATTTTATTATGACTTTTGCAATATGATGATAAATAATGAAGAATGAATTAAAGAAACTTACAAATGAATTAGCATGGAGTTTTCATAGTATCAATTTTGGCAAAATTATATTAATCCACGTGCGGTGACAAGTCGGTCAATAGTCAAAAAATGAAACGTAGCTTAATGGAATGAAAGCAGAAGAAACGCGAAATCATTCCTTTAGTGCAAGAAAGGCCATGGTTGTCCAGAATTATCATCTCCCATCCCAGAAAATGACAGGTGTTCAGGTACAAGCACCCGGGGTGCTCGTACCCAAACGGTGTCGGAATTCAAGCGGCAAAAATGCGGTATCCCTAGTTGGACGGGTCGAACGGGGCAGACGGGTCGGGCGGGGTGGACAACCCAGACAAATCTGCCCTACTACAGAACAAGAAATCTTAGGTACAAGCACCCGGGGTGCTCGTACTTAACTTAAATTGCATCGATGTTGCAGGGATGGAAGTCGCTTGGTTTCGGGGGCGGAAACGCCAAGGCAAAGCAGCGGCGAAAGCGTATCAAGACTGCAACGGGTTTAGGTACGGGCACCTGGGGTGCTCGTACTCAAGAGATGTCATTGGTCAAGCGGCTGAAAGTGGCACAGTTCTGGTCGGACGGGGTGGACAGGGCGGACATCCCAGGCAAATCTGCCCTACTGCAGAACAAGAAATCTTAGGTACAAGCACCCGGGGTGCTCGTACCTGAGCAGATCTGGTAATTATTGCAGAGGATAAGAGATTTTGGCGCACCGAGCGAAAGGCGAGGAAACATGAAGATGCTGGTGGATAAAGTGGCAACAGCTTGAGTACAGGCACCCGGGGTGCTCGTACTCGGAGAGAGCACCATTTTCCGGTGTTGCTAACACTAGCCCCAGCGGGGCGTGATATATCCCAGGGCAAGCAAGCCACAGGCGTGCGCCGCCCTGGGGACGAGGTTCCCCCCATCATCCGAAAGCCCTGTAAGGGCGCGACATAGTTTTGTTCAATCCCAAATGTACCCTTAAGCGCAGCCTAACCCCTTTGGCAAGAGCGTTGCCTTCCTCTTGCCGAAGGGGTCGTGGAGACTGTAGGTTAGGTACGGGCACCCGGGGTGCTCGTACTCAAAGTGCGTCGATGGTACAAGGGTGGAAGTCGCTTGGTTTTCGAAGCCGAAAGTTATCCAAGTACCGAAATCAAGCAAAAAAATGCCCCGATCTACGCTTTGTCGGGGCATCTGCATTTTCCGGCTAGTGTTTATTGTCGGCTTACTTGTCCGAGATTTCCTCGCCTGCTGGAATATTTTCTAGGATTCCATCGGCCTCGAGCATATTGCGCAACTTGTCCAGCGCCTGGTTTTGGATTTGCCTGACTCGTTCGCGAGTACGTCCAATGCTTTGGCTGACCTCTTCCAAGGTTTTTGGGCGATCGCCATTCAGGCCGAATCGCAGCGTCAAGATGGTTCGCTCGCGTTCTTCCAAGCGCTCGCAAAGCTTGATCATGTGGCTCAACGTCTCTTCGTCCTGGACCAATTCATCCGGTGCTGCCGACTTGTCATCCGGGATGATATCGCGGAATTCGCCGTCTTCGCCGTGCTGGATCGGATCGTGCAGCGAGATCGTCGTCGTCTTTCCCAAGCGCAAGCCTGTGACCGTGCGTTCTGTCAGATTGACCTCGGCGGCGATCTCCTTATCCGTCGGTTCACGCCCCAACTCCTCGGTCAACTTCGTCTTTGCGGCTTGAATCTTCGAGATTTTCGATGCCGACTGGACGGGGATTCGTATGGTACGCGCCTGATTCGCCAAGGCTCGGCGCATCGATTGCTTGATCCACCATGCAGCGTAGCTGGACAATTTCGCTCCCTTGCTCGGGTCGAACTTCTCAACAGCGCGCATCAAACCGATGTTGCCCTCGGAGATCAAGTCCAGCAAGGGCAAGCCCAAGCCCTTGAAATCGTGGGCGATCTTCACGACCAACCGCAAGTTACTTCGGATCAACTTGCTTCGGGCCTCAGCGTCCCCCTCGGCAATCCTTGCAGCAAGTTCAACTTCCTCGTCAGTCGTAACCAACGGATATTGACCAATGTTCTGCATGTACAGTTTCATCGTGTCATTGTCTGACAGCATCTATCATAACCTCCAAATCCATTTTGTACTCAGATTGATCGTTGCAAACCAATCCGACCAGGATCCAATTGGATCCTGGATGACTTAACCAACCTTAACTGTTATTTAACGAGTGCAAATAGCACAATATTGTAACAAACCGAATTTTTCGCAAGAATCATGACAAAAACAAACTTGCCTCCTCATTTTAAATCATATTTCTTATTTTTTCCTTCCTCGCACGCCGTAGAACAAGCGCGTCACAATGTCCTCAGGCAATTCAGCCAGGAAACTCGAGGGTCTTCTGTAATCACAACGATTCCACAAAAAACGTGTCTGCGAATGCAGCAAGACCAAACCGCGTTTCGCACGGGTTATCCCGACATAGAAGATCCGGCGTTCCTCCTCCACCGCTTCTGGATCGCCAAGAGCATTTGAATGTGGCAATAGACCTTCCTCGACTCCGGCTATGTACACGTACGGAAACTCAAGCCCCTTCGAGCTATGCAAGGTCATCAACGTCACGAAATCAGATTCCTCGTCATGGGAATCAATGTCCGCTACCAGCGAAACCTCCTCCAAGAACTGAGCCAGGTCGCCATCGGGATGCTCGGCGCCAAAACGATTTACATTGCCGACAAATTCCTCGATGTTTGCAACCCGTTCCTCGTCATCGACCTCATTCGCATACAAATCCTTCAACCCCGATACTTCCAAAACCATTTCCACAGCTTCTAGAACTGGAAACAACGGAATTGAACGCAAGTTCCGAATCAATTCGGCAAACCGACGCAACCCAGGGGTCGCACGACCATACAGCGACGCGAAATCCTCATGCGCCAGCAACTCCACCGAACTGATCCCATTGGCACGGGCCGCCAGCATCACCTTCGTCAACGTCGTACTGCCAACTCCCTTCCCAAACAAGCCGGCAACCCGCTCCAATGAAACCAAATCGCTCGGGTTAACCAATATACGCAACAACGCCAGCAAATCTTTCACTTCCTTGCGATCGTAAAACCGAAGGCCACCAATCAACTGGTAGGGGATCTGATTGGTCACAAACGCCTCTTCCAATGCACGGGACTGGCTATTCGTACGGTAAAACACAGCCATGTCGCGCAAATTGTTGCCTTCCTCGTTCAACGACAATATGCTCCTGCATATCCATTCCGCTTCCTGCCGATCCGTCCCGACCGTCACGTCGTACACAGGATATCCTCCTATGTTCTCGGTGTACAGCGACTTCTCGTACCGATTCAGGTTATGCTCGATCAACTCGTTCGCAACATCCAAGATCGTCTGCGTGGAACGATAGTTCCTCTCCAGCGTCACGACCCGGGCATTCGGGTAGTCCTTCGTAAAGCTCATGATATTCGAGTAGTCGGCTCCGCGCCAGGAATAGATGCTTTGATCGGGATCGCCGGTCACATGGATATTATCGCCGGGTCCGACGAGCAAGCGCATCAGCTCGTACTGCAAATGGTTCGTGTCCTGATACTCGTCTATCAACACATATCGGAAACGATTATGGTAAATCTCCCGTTGTTCGGGGAAACGCTCCAGGACATCGGCCATCAGCAGCAGCAAGTCGTCAAAGTCAACCGCATTGCATTGCCGCAATCTCGCTTCATAGCTCTCAGCGCATTTGGCAATAAGCTCGGGGTTTTGGTAATTATTCGCGCATGCGAGATCCAAAACTGCTCTCCGCTGTCCCTTCGCCTGGGATATCAGCGCTTGCATTCCACGCGGAGTCAAGCCCGGCGGCAGCTTCAGGTTGTCTGCTTCTAACGCCTTTTTCAGAGTTGCCTGCTGTTCGCTTGTGTCATAGATCGTGAAATCTCGCGTCCTGCCATCGCCAAGCAGTTCGATGTCACGACGCAAAAATCTCGCACAGCATGAATGGAAGGTGCCGACTTGGCGCGCCTGCTCTCCGGTCATCGCCTCCACGCGTTCCCTCATCTCGCGAGCCGCCTTGTTCGTAAACGTCATCGCCAAGATCTGGCTTGGCCAGACTCCGTTCGAGATCAAATACGCAATGCGACACGTCACGACCCTTGTCTTTCCTGAACCAGCGCCGGCGATGACAAGCATCGGCCCGTCACGATGCATCACAGCCTCAAGCTGGGACTCTGTCAATCCTTCAAGCATGTCTTTCATCAAGACCCTTTTCTCACTCAAAATCCTATTGTTTCGCCTTTTCAGGCGCATCCATCGTCAACTCTTTGTAGGCACGCTCCAGCTTCTTGAGTTCATACTTATCACTCACTCGAAGAAGTCCGTACCCATAGACTTCCCGTACCCTTTCGTAGTCCTTGAAGTCGCTGGAGTAGATTTCCATCAACGCAATATATCCAACCGAGTTCCCGGGATGACTCTCCGTCAGCTCGTTCAACAACCTTATCGCCACATCATACTCGCCGCGAGCACGTGCCGCCAACGCTGGCCCTATCTTCGGCTGACACTCGCCGTAATGAGTCAGCCCAGAGGACAGCCAACCCCATAAAAAACCCGCAAGCTTGAACGCAGGGACGATCAACAGACAGCCCAAGAAACCAAAAATAATAATGTAGAAGAAGGCTTCGGCATCCATCAACTACCACCCCCAAAACGATGCACTATCACCTTCCAGCGGATTTCCTGCTCGCCGCGGGACACTGCCCAGCTCCGAAAAGACTCGGCATCCATCCCGCAAAGCTCCTTGATTTCCGCATCGGTGCATCGAAACAACACAGGCCACGAATCAAGATCGCCGAAAGCTTCGCGTACAACACGCTCCGCTCGACGCAAGCGATGAATGCTGGCAAAATGACGGACAAAAAACCATAAGAATACAAAGCCAACCAATAGCCAAAATGGACCTATCGGCAAACCAGGCATGAATTGAGTCCGAACAACCTGGGCGAGAAGCAACAGCAACGTCACGCCCAAAAACAAAAAACTGTCGTACTGCTTCCGAAATATACCTCCCAGCAAACGCCGGAAACCGCTGTCGGACGTCCGATACGCAAATATTTCCTCGTAAACGCTGCTGTCCAAACCCAAACGAGCCACATGGCACAATTCGTGGGATATCAACTCGTCTCGACGATAAATCAACCAGCGCTCCTGATCCTTGAACGTTCTCCGAATGATGAACAACGTGAAAAACTCAGGATACCAGCAAAACGCACAACCGCCAAACAACAATGAAAATGACGGGTCAATGAAAAAGCCGGGCACCCAGTCAATCTCAAAACCATACAGATCGCGGCAACGCCCGGATATCCGGGCAAACAACGATTCGGGAATCCGATCGCCGCGCGTCAGCCCAATCCCCTCAACCGTCGAGCGCCCCTTGCTTGACAATTCGTCCTCCAAGGTCGCAAGGCGACTGCGAAAGCAAGCCAACCGCTTCGTGTAGGATTCCAGATTCTCGCCACCGCCTAGCAGCAGACCACAGGAATCAAGGCGGGCAAGCGTCGCAAGGTCGCCTTGCAACGCCAGCTCAAGATCACTGTCGTCAAATAGCAAGCGGCTTTTCCCCATAGTCCTTCTCAATTTCTAGCCAAAGCGTCCTGACAGCAAATCGTCAAAGTACGCGATTGTCTTTTTCAAACCTGCCTCCAGAGCGATGGTCGGTTGCCATCCGAGGAGCGACTTCGCCAGGGTGATATCGGGCTTGCGTTGCCGTGGATCGTCCTGCGGCAATGGCTTGAAGACCAGCTTCGATGACGATCCCGTCAGCTCGATGACCTTTTCCGCCAGTTCTCGAATCGTGAATTCTCCAGGATTTCCCACGTTGACGGGACCTGTCACGTCGTCGCCGGTATTCATCAATCGGATCATGCCTTCGATCAAGTCGTCCACATAGCAGAACGAGCGTGTTTGGTTTCCGTCGCCGTACAGGGTGATGTCTTCATTGCGCAATGCCTGGACGATGAAGTTCGAGACGACGCGCCCGTCATTCGGATGCATTCTGGGACCATAGGTATTGAAGATGCGGATCACCTTGATCTTGACCTTGTGTTGCCGCCAGTAGTCAAAGAACAGGGTTTCAGCGCAACGCTTCCCTTCGTCATAGCAAGCGCGGATCCCGATGCAATTCACATGTCCCCAGTAGGTTTCCACCTGGGGATGGACTTCCGGATCACCGTAGACTTCCGAGGTTGATGCCTGCAGGATCTTCGCCTTCGTGCGCTTTGCCAAGCCAAGCAAGTTGATTGCGCCGTGAACCGACGTCTTCGTCGTCTGCACGGGATCGAATTGGTAGTGCACCGGAGATGCGGGACAAGCCAGGTTGTAGATTTCATCCACTTCGACATACAGCGGGAACGTGACGTCATGCCGCATCAACTCAAAATGAGGATTGCCAAGCAAGTGGCGGATGTTATCCTTCGTCCCCGTGTAGAAGTTGTCCACAACTAGGACGTCATGGCCAGCTGCAATCATGCGGTCGGCCAAGTGAGATCCCAAAAATCCAGCGCCACCAGTGATCAACACACGCTTTCGTATCGAATAGTTCTGCATTGCCAAATCCTATTTCGTGCCCTCGTTACATGTAAAAACAACAAACCCACTATAAAACGAACGAAAACACGATTTTGTTGAACTCTATTTCTGAAGACCAACCGTGGGCGCCAATTCGAACAATGAGACATCGACTCCAGACGATACCTGATACCCGCTCCCGCCAAGGGCGTCCAGGATGCCGATGCTCACATAATTCAAGCCATCCTCGCTGAAACACTCGATGGTCGTACGGTCAACATACAACACGACAGCCTCGCCATCACCACCGCCGTAACGCCACGGACAACGATGGCCGCACAACTCAAGCGCATCGCCCTTGATGGTCAATGCAAGACCACGATACGAAAAATCCAATCCGCGACCATGGGAACGGACAAGGCGGATCTCGCAACTGTCGCCAAGATAATCCAGCAAGCCGGAGCCTGCATACGAGCGCCTGCGAAGACTGACCAACTCACGCAACGGCTTGCGGCTCAAACGCAACCCGCCGGAAGTTCGTACCAAAGTCAATTCCTGGGGAACTGATTGGCATTGGTTGAACGGCATCCCAGGCGATTCGGCACGCAACCACGACATCATCACGCGGCGACCATCAGGCAACCCGTCAAAGGTCTGGCTCGCATACGCTATCCCCTCGCATGACCGCAAAACAGATGACTCGGGGACAAACTCAACTCCGTCAAAATCGCCAATCTGATACTCGCCATTGGCGGCAGTCAAGACCCAGCGACGCTGATCGCTCCCCTCGACACACAGCTCGAACATGTCAGGACACTCGTACAAATAACGATTGTCTCCCTTGCCGCCAGAAACGACTGACAAGCGCTCCCAGTGCAACAAGTCGGAAGATCCGTGCAACTCAACCGTGTACTCGCTCTCATTCTGGTGCCCGACGTACAGGGCCATTACCCAACGACCAGTACCCTCGTGCCAAAACACCTTGGGATCGCGATTTCCCTTGTCAATGTTCCCAATCACCGGATTTCCCGCATGCTTGTGGAACGTGCGACCATCGCGCGAATACGCGACGCATTGCGTAAATGGATTTCCCGCCGCCGTGTAGATCAACACCAACGATGCCCGGTTACCGTCGCCGAATCCGGAACTGTTCCGCACGTCGCACACCCCGCTCCCGCTGAACATCGTCCCCAAATCATCGGGATGCAATACATCGCCCAACTCACGCCAATGAAGCAAATCCTGCGACACGGCATGACCCCATGTCATGTTCCCCCAACCCCATCCGTACGGATTGTGCTGGAAAAACAAGTGGTATTCGCCACCATAGTACACAAGGCCGTTCGGATCGTTCATCCAACCGCGATAAGGCGAAAAATGATACTGCGGACGCAATGACTCGCCATACGCGCCAGAGGCGTAGGAACCATCACCGAGGCGGCAGGGCGCACCACCATCAAAACTACCACCCTCAATGACAACCTCAACTTCAGATCCTATCCATTCGCTACCGTCAACGCGTGCCTCCCACTCGCAATCAACAAAATCGCTTAGCTCAATCGTGAAAAAACGAACCTCGTTCCCCTGATGAAAAATCCGAACACGACATTGCGGATTCCCGCGTTTCACGGGGAACAGCAAAAAACTCGACCCCGACTCAATCTGAAACCGTACGCTTGATCCCATGGCTTTCTACCCCCTGCATAAAAACAAAGCAACCACCCAACATGGTCGCGTCGGGTAGTTGCAGGTCATTCACTCAATTGACAGAACAAGACTACTCAGCATCAGCCTCAACAGGAACGTCGTCCGTGCCCAAACGCTCCTCCTTCAACTTCTTCAACTCGCGCTTGCCCATATCGCGCAATTCCGCAATGCGGCGCTTCTGAGCCTCGCGCGGCGTCGTCTTGCCAGATTCCCAATGGCTTACGGACAAGTGACTGACACCAAGCAATTTCGCATACTGAACTTGAGTCAAACCAAGCCGAGTGCGCCACTTCAAAATCCGATCGGCAGTCACACGAACACTCTTCGGGCGATCCTCAGATTCAACATCGGCAGCAGAAGCATCGGCCGGAATTGCAGATGCACCAAACTTCTCCAATGCCTTTATGCGACGTTCCAATTCCGCTACAGAACGACGCAACGCAACCAGTTGCTCGCGATGGTTATCAAAATCACTCTTCGTAGCTTTCTTCGCCAAACGACGAATCTCCTCGTTCAATACTTGAGTAATGTTCGCCATGTTTTGCTCCTTAAACGTTAATGATGATGTCTAGCACACGGAATATCTTGCTCCGTAACTACCTTGCCTGCATTGTAAAAACCCTCATCAAGCTAAGTCAACATAATCACACTTCCCTAATTTGCAAATCAACTTCTCGCTAAAAGTATCATTTTCTTTTGAATTAAGTATGCTTTTTAAGGCTAAATCATTCGCCAAACACAAAATTCCCAATTCTATAAAAAAATACTATCAATCGAAAATGCTAAACACATAAACAACGCTAAGTAACCACCCATAACAACAAAACGGTCGTTTAAAACAGCCATTTGATTCCGAATATAGCCAAAGCCATAGGGGCAACTCTGTTTTCTCACCGGCTCTCCCGTACCTGCAACATCTTTTTTCCAAAATTCATTTTGTACTCAAATTATCCTTCATAACATTTTCACAAGAAATTCTACTTATATGATGTATAGTATCCTTCATAAGCTATGGCGCCTTTGGTTTTTTACCACAATTGTTAACCTACCATTCATCGAGAAAATATGCTCGACAATCAAGCAGAAATCCAGAAGGTCATCCAGTTCCTCGACGAAGCTTCTAAACTCGCCAAGGTCAACTCCGTACTCGTCACCAGCGAGCAATTCTTCAGGATCTGGCAGGATGCCTGCAACCCGCGGCCTTTCTTCGTGCCATCCCAGGGAATCTTCTGGAACAACCGCCAAATCATCGGAAAGACACGCCATGACAACACGAGAATCGCATACCTCGACTGGCACCTGAATGACAAGCAGCCTGTCCTGGCAATCGAAGCCGAAAACCATATCGAAATCCAACGAATCCTAGTCGAGGACAAAGAAATTGTTTTCGACAAGCCGGAGGACATCAGTCCCGAACCAAACGACGTGACTTTCGGAGACAAGGTCGAGGTCATGGCGGAAGTCGTCGCAATCCTCAAGCAAGACTACCCCAACCTAAACCTGCACAAGGCAAGCAACAGCCTGATTAGGGAAACACTCGAACAACTTGCCCACAAGAAACCGTCTCCCGTTGTCAATAAGCTCAAGTCAAGGCGTACCGGATTCAAATTCCTCCTGGACGCAGTCCTAGCTGAAATGGTCGAAGACGAAATCTCGTCGCAGCTGACACTTAACCTGGAGGAACAACAACCGCAAGACGAGGATATTGGCGAGATTGCAGAACAGCCCGTCGCAATCACCATCCCGGAACGGGGAAAATGGGACGTCAAAGCAGATATCAACATCCTGCTCGAAGCCTATCGATTGCTCGAAAAAAACGACGAGGATTTCACAATCCCGCTGAAGGATGCGCAAATACTCGTCGAAAAAACCGACAATATCGAGACCGTCAAGCTCAATCTTCCGCAGCAGCTGATCATCAGCATCAAGGAAGGATCCAAATTCAACATCGCCAAAATCGACTCCCAGAAAAGTTTCATCGGGACTTTTTCGGCCGATATCATCGAAGACGGCACGATTATCGGACGGATCGAATGGAACAAGGACCTGCAGGAAATCCCACCAAAATCCCAATTGTTCGCCAAGCCAAGACCTTCTTCGTACCCCTTCATCATCGCGTTGCTGGAAAACCTTATCACAGGCATTGACAAGGATAAAAGCAGCGAAAACTCACCCCTCAAGGCAATCCTTGGCATCAAACCGCTGGCCTACAGGCACCACCCATACCTAAAGGGAAATGACCCGCAGCAAAACAATGCGATCCATTCCGCAAGCGACGCATTCAATCTCGCAACGCTAATCCAAGGTCCCCCTGGAACTGGAAAATCATCCGTCCTCGTCCAATTAGTCGAAAAAGTCACGCAAGAAGTTGAAAACGCAAAAATCATCATCACGGCACCAACGCACGCCGCAGTTGACAACATCTGCAAGAAACTCCTCCACAAGCCCCTCTTCAGGCACGGTTCATCACCGGATTCCATCGACCCCGAAGTCCTCAAGTCAGCTTGGACCGGGAATCGCAAGCTCAAAGCACAAATCGAGGAAAAGGCATTGGAGCAAAAATGCGAAATCCACGCCGGCACGCACATCGGCATCCTGAAATCACATGGGATTTCGGATCGACTCAATGCCAACGGACCTTTTGACCTGATTGTCTTCGATGAAGCAGCGATGTCCCCCACCGCCGAGGTCATCCCCTGCATCTGCCTTGCAAGGCGTGTCGTCGCCTTTGGCGACATCAAGCAGCTCCCGCCTTTCCCGTTCCCCGACGTCGTCCAGGAAGCCCTCCAAAGGAACCACGCCTTGACCCAGGCGCAATCCTGCCTCCTCAACGGAAGCCTGATGGCGTGGCTGCAAGACTTCAGGCAACTGCAACCGATCATGTTGACTACATGCTACCGCTCGCAAAACCCGAGATTGATGAAATTCGCCTCGAGATTGTTCTACAATGCCAAGGTGCTGACCAACCCAAGCGCAGAGTATTTCAAACTTCCTTTCAAGGAAAGACAGGCGAAATACCCACGGGAAACACTGCAAATCATCGATACGGCGAAACTGCCGGCGGAAATCAAGGCAAACCAACTCGTCGTCAACGATACTAGCCCGGGCTATGAAAATATCACCGAGGCAAAAATTGCAGCAGCTACAGTACTCGAAAAAATCAATACCTTCGAACTAAACGAAATTTGCGTCATTTCGCCCTATAGAAGACAAGCGAAACTGATTAGAAAGCTGCTCGCCGCAAATAAACCAAAGCAATTCGACGACGAGACATGGACAGCCTTCACCAAGGCAAGAATCTCCACGGTCGATAGCTTCCAAGGAGGCGAAAGCGACATCGTCATCGTCTCATACGTACGCTCCGGACTAAAGGGAATCGGGTTCATCGACGACCCGAACAGGGTCAACGTCACACACACCAGGGCAAAACGGGAAATGATCGTCATCGGCGACTTCGACCACCTCAAGCAATACGAAAACAGCAATGCCTTCCAGAGACTTGAGGACGCAATCCAAAGAGAAGGCTTCGTCAACCAACTCCAAGTGGATCAACTCGATGAACTTATTAGCCCCATCGCAGACCAAGACACCACGGCACAGCCCGAACACCCAGCTCCCAATACGCCGCCACCTCCATCCTCAAAACCAGTGCAGCTCATGCTCTTCGACCTTTAACCTAAAAAAAGCAACTAAAGCCAGTCTGCCATTCCTAATAGATTGATTTTCATTGGGTTAGGAATTTCTTGCCGTTCACCCCATTGGTGAAAAGCAGTAAAAAGTGATTTTCATACTTTTCCTGGAAAGCTCAGCTCGTTGAGACAAAATTCCCGCGATTCCCGCGTTGGTCGATGGTTCGCCTCAGGTAGGAGCACCCCGGGTGCCCGTACCTGAATTGTTGCCATGGGGTCAACTGCTATTTTTAGGATAAAACCCAACGTAACGTCCCAGTCCCAGTTCAATCTCCCAGTCACATAGGTCCCATTCGTCTCATTTGTCTCATAGGTCGCAGTCCCAAATCCTCCACACCACCCCGGGTAACCCTACACCACCCAGGATGCCCACCAACCACCCACAGTGACCCCACGCCACCCAAGGTGACCCCACGCCACCCAAGGTGACCCCACGCCACCCAAGGTGACCCCACGCCACCCAAGGTGACCCCACGCCACCCAAGGTGGTGACCCCACGCCACCCAAGGTGACCCCACGCCACCCAAGGTGACCCCACGCCACCCAAGGTGACCCCACGCCACCCAAGGTGACCCCACGCCACCCAAGGTGACCCCACGCCATCCAAGGTGCCGTCCGACCCGTCCGACTAGGAATGCTCCAGTTTCAGTCGATTGACTTCCGGAACCGTTTGAGTACGAGCACCCCGGGTGCCCGTACCTAAACTGTAACTGGTTCATGCTGCCAAAATCCTCGTGTTTTTTCAATCCCCCGTTCGACCTGTCCGACCTGACCGACCCGTCCACCTGGGCATGCGTCATTTTCAGCCACTTGGCTACCGAAACCGACTGAGTACGAGCACCCCGGGTGCCCGTACCTAAATTGTTGCCATGGCGTCAACTGCTTTCTTTAGGTTTAACGCAAAAAAGTTGTTGGATTGTCAATATTTTACGGTTGCCTTAGTTGGCAAATGAATTATAGTTACGTTGGTTTTGTTTTCATCTTGTTCCACAAACATTAAATCGGAGTCCTGTCATGAACGGTCTTACGTTGTTGGTTGGAGTTTGCGTACTGTTCCTGGGTGCCTACTTCATTTACGGGCGTTACCTGAAACGTTGGTTTGGCATTGACCCCGCAAGACCCTGCCCTTCAAAAACACATCAGGATGGGATTGACTACGTTCCGACCCCGATGGCAGTCTTGTTCGGGCACCATTTCGCGTCGATTGCAGGCGCGGGCCCCATAGTCGGTCCTATCTTGGCAGCCAGCCTGGGTTGGGGACCAGCAATGCTATGGATTGTCTTGGGCTGCATATTTGTCGGATCGATGCACGACTTTGCGGCATTGTTCCTATCTGTCCGGAACGAGGGTCGTTCGATCGCTTATGTCATCGAGCACGAGCTTGGATATTACGGTCGTCAGATATTCTTGTTTTTCTGCGTTGCATCATTGGTTTTGGTTGTTGCGGTATTTACGTCTCAGATTGCGGAATCCTTTGTCAGCACGCCGTCCGTTGCATCGTCGTCGATATTCTTCATGGCTTTGGCGCCTATCTTTGGGGTGCTGACGTCACGGCGTATTCTTACCTTGGCCGAAGGAAGCCTGATTTTCGTTCCCATCCTCTTCATCCTAGTCTGGTTTGGCACGATTGTTCCCATTGACATTCCGAAGATACTCGGCTGCACTCCTGAGACCGCAACATCAATCTGGATTGTCCTGCTGCTTTACTATGGCCTGTGCGCCTCGATCCTCCCCGTCGACTTCCTGCTCCAGCCACGCGATTATCTCAATTCCTACTTGCTTTACGCGATGATCATCCTTGGTTTCATAGGTGTCGTCACCTATCGTCCTGACATCAATGTCCCCGCCTTCGTCACCGGCGAACCGCTCGTGCCCAAAATGTTCCCGTTGCTTTTCGTGACGATTGCCTGCGGCGCCTGTTCGGGCTTCCACGCCTTGGTTGCCTCGGGTACTTCCTCCAAGCAAATCAAGAGCGAAGCGCACATCCTGCCTATCGGCTACGGAGCTATGCTGATCGAGGGACTGCTGGCAACGTTGGCGATCATCAGCGTCTGCTACCTGGATCTCCCTGGATTGCGTGAAGTAACCAAGGGACCTGCACCTATCGCCTTCGCCAAAGGACTCGCCACCTTCTCCGAAAAGTTGGGTCTCCCATATGAAACAGGTCTCAACTTCGTCAGCCTTTCCATTTCCGCATTTATGCTGACCTCCATGGATACCGCGACCAGGCTTGCGCGATTCGTTTGGCAGGAAATGCTCTTGCCCAGAGGCGCCGACCCCGACCATCCCGAAGCAGCACAAGCACAGCAAGGCAAGCTGAGACGCTTCTTCTCATCGCGCTGGATCGCGACAATCACCGTGGTTATCCTCAGTGGCTGGATGATCTTTAGTGGCGAAAGTGCCCAAATCTGGCCTGTTTTCGGCGCATCCAACCAGCTTCTCGCAGCCCTCACCCTGCTTGCCGTCTCCCTTTGGCTGACCAGGACGAAAAGACCAGTGCTGTTCGCCTTGCTGCCGATGATCTGGATGATGGTCATCAGTGTTTGGGCATTGGTTTTCCTTATCATTCAGAATATCAACAGAAGCATTTCCTTGGTCATCATCAGCGTTTTCCTGCTGGCAATGGCCTGCCTTCTCATCGTCCTCGCAGTAAAGGCAATGGCAAAGGCGAGAAAAGCCTAGGCACAAAAAAGCTCTCCGATTCCAATTCGAGTTTATGGAATCGGAGAGCCAAGATGAAAATGCTGACTTGCTCAGTTGAACTGGTATTCTGAGAATCCCAACATTAATTGCTGGGGCATCGCATTTCCTTCAATTTGCTTGTCAATGGTGCTTCTGATAAAAATTCTGGTCGGAACAATCAGATTGCCGCCTTGTTGATCCAGTTTCGTATGGGCCACTTGAATCATCAGCGTATTGTTGCCGCTCAGGTTAAGGTTCACGGCTTCCACAATCTTGTTCACCTTGTCAACGCGGATGACTGCGCTGATCACTTTGATATCATCGTACAGCTCCTCGTTGATGTTCGGCACATTGAACAAAGCCTGTCTTTGGTTTTCCTGGGCAATTACCGTACCTTCGGCATTGCTCACCATTTCGGTCAAGTCTCGCAAGCCCTCGAAGGACAAGCCTGTAAGAACCGTCTCGACACCGGCAAGCTTCTCATTGACCATCCCAGCCAACTGATCCGCACCATCACCCTGGAATACCGCCGATAGCTTGTCGCCAGACTGCTGATGGCTCAGGTCAAAATGCGAAAACTTGACTTGCGGAACCGGCATGCCTTTTGCCTGGGCTTGAAGAGCCAGCATAGTAGTCACCAACATCGAAACCTGAGGACAATACATCTTGACCTTGAAATTGCGCGAGTGCAGCTTCTCGTACGTCGAAGCAACATCACTAAGCAATGCATCGTGCTCAGCCGACAAGCCATACGCAGTTCCAATACAGACGGCCAATATCAAAAAACACAGTCTTTTCATGGTTGCTTCCCCGTAGATAATCACTTGCCGCCCGATTGCCTGAATCGGGCGGCAGCTTAGTGGCTACTTCTACATTAAGTTAAGCCTTATAGCGGCAATTCCGTGTACTTCATGAACTTGGAGGACAGGATCTCCACGCCGTTATCGGTGATGCGAGCGCCATTTTCCCAGCGCAAACCGAAATCGACATCGTGGAAGAACGTATCGACCTGGTAGGTCATGTTGCGCTTCAGCGTGTATTCTGAAGTAGATTCCATCCAGGGATATTCGACTTCCATCATGCCGATCGCATGGCACGGTCCATACAGCATGTACTTGTCATAGCCTTCAGCCTTCACCCAGGCTTCGTACTCGCGAACCACTTCGCCGGAAATCTTGCCTCCCTTGAGCAATTCGTACGTCTTCTTATGCGCCTTCAAGCCAAATTCAACTAGTTTGCGCTTGCGATCCGGCAACGGTCCGATGGAGAACGGGATGCCAACCGAGGAGGAATAACCGCAGACGCGAGCGCCGATATTCAGCTGGATCACCTCGTTCGGAACGATCAGGTTATTTGTTGGACGCGAGATTGCATTGCATGTCGCCTTTCCACAGAAGCAGTACAATGCATGTCCTTCGTACTCAGCGCCGTTCTTGTACAGTTCGCGCTGCGCAATTCCAATCACCTGCAATTCCGTCATCCCGACCTTGATTTCCGAGAAGATCGCGTCAATGGCCTGTTCGCTGATCTGGTATGCCTTCCGCATGCACGCAATTTCATAGTCTGTCTTATAGGCGCGCATCGGACGAATCAAGTGATCCGCCTTCACGATTTCGGCTTTTGGGAATGCCGCCTTCAGGCCTTCGATCACAGGCAACGGGGTGATTGTGTACGACCCCAAGCCCAGGCGCTTCAATGGCTTGCCGCCCAATGCCTCGCCAAAGACATCCGGATAGGTCGAAACTGCCAGACCGGGATACTCGGGATCCGCAGATTCGCGATACTCGATCATCGTGCGGATGTTCTTCAACATGCTGCGGCCTTCAGCATATTCCTTGCTTTCAGGACCGACCAGCAAAAACGCCTCGCCTTCGGCGGGAATCAGGACTGCCGCACTCTCAAACGTCGGCCAAAAATCAGAGAAAAACCTGACATTGGCGCAATCGGCTTCGTGTCCGTGAACCAATATCGCATCAAGCCCTTCCTTCTTGACCGATTCCTGCATAATTGCAACCCTAGAAAGATACTCGCTACGTGGAATCTCAATCGCCATAGTCAACTCCTGGTTTTGTTGGTTTATGCCCATTTCGACAAACACACAAATCGGTAATAAAAACAATTAATCCCATAATCGCCTTTTTTCAAGCCAGCCCATTTGCTTTTTTGATTTTATAGCCATATTTTTAAGGAAGCATTTTTTCCATAAACCATAAAATGTCAAAACAAATATCAACACTTACGCGGAGACACCGATGAAAAAACTTACTACCCTGGCATTATTTCTCACCATAGCACTCGTCGCGGCGCCGAAAGCAGACGTTGACGGCGCAAAAAAAGGCGTATGGACAATGGATTACGACAGCGTGCTCAAAGCCGCACAAAACGAAAATACCCCGACCCTCATGCTCTTCACCGGCTCCGATTGGTGCATATGGTGCAAGGTGCTTGATGAAAAGGTCCTCTCAAAGCCAGAATGGATCGACTACGCACAAAAATCCCTCTATCTCGCCTACATCGATTTCCCGCGAGACGAGAAACTCGTTCCGGAAAAGTACAAAAAGCGCAACAGGGAACTTCGAGAAAAATTTGCTGTCAGAGGATACCCAACAATCCTGCTGCTCGATGCAAAAGGAAATAAAATTGGCACTATTCCGATGGAAAGGAACTTTACGCCAAATAGATTTATCACAAAAGTCAAGCAGCTGCTCGAATCGCCCGCAAAATAAGAAAAAATCTATGCAAACCATCCGGAGACCAGGCAAATGAACTTAAAAACTGAATGAAGAAATAGACATTGTCATTTTTCAAAGAATACTTTCCCCTTAAACCATCAAATAACAAAACAAATATCAACACTTACGCGGAGACACCGATGAAGAAACTTATTACCCTGGCATTATTCCTTGCAACAATCGCACTCGTCGCAGCGCCGAAAGCAGACATTGACGGCGCAAAAAAAGGCGTCTGGACAATGGATTACGACAGCGTGCTCAAAGCCGCCGAAAAGGACGATGCTCCAATCCTCATGCTCTTCACCGGCTCCGATTGGTGCGGGTGGTGCAAGCTGCTGGATGAAAAGGTCCTTTCAAAACCCGAATGGATCGAATACGCACAAAAAACCCTCTATCTCGCCTACATCGATTTCCCACAAGATGAGAAACTCGTTCCGGAAAAGTACAAAAAGCGCAACCAGGAACTCCAAGAAGAATTCGAAATCGAGGGTTATCCAACAATCCTGCTGCTCGATGCAAAAGGTAATTCAATTGACAACATTCCGATGGAAAAGAACATCACGCCCAAAAGCTTCATCACAAAGATCAGGCTCAAAATGCTCTTCTCCCCTGCAGAAATGGAAAAAATCTACGCAGTCCTTCCAAAAGACCAGGCAAAAGATCTCAAGGCAAGGGGAGACAGAAAACAATTCCTCACCGATGAACTCAAAAAGGCGGACGACGAACTTGACAAGGCAATCAAGCTGGCTGAGGAAAAACATGAGAAAATCGCGAAGCCACTCAGTGACGAACTCTCAAACATCGCACCTGCCTTCGAGAAAGATATCATCAAGGCGCTGATCGCGGAAAAATCCCCGGATAAGTTGCCAAAATTCCTCGAGGCACAGAAAAACCTGGAAGAGGAAATGGACAAGGCCATGAAGTGGATACAAACACGACCGGAACAAAGCGAGGAAAATAACAAGATCTACGAAAACTTTAGGAATCGCATAGACCAATTCCAGAACGAAACCCAGGAAATCCTCATACAAGCGCTTCCATGATAAGCTGTTAGGAGCCGTGCAAAAAAAAATGCAAAACTTCCGGAACAGTTGCCTTTATTTTTGAACGGCTCCTTAGAGCAGGACGTCTTCGTCAGGTCGCTTGCCATTTCCAGCGACCTGATGATCATCCTCGCCCTCAAGTGAAATCCGCCATGGCTCCCGTTTGCGGAACTTGGACTTGAACTTCTTCTTCAGCTTGCCCGTTGCCTCCAGGTGGATGTAGCATTCCCTCATGCATCCGCGAGCGGCCTCAACGGCCATGGCATGTCGATGGTAGAACGGAATTTTAATCAGTTCCGCCATTTCGTTCCAGCTAAGGTGATCCAGTTTGTCGTAATCCTTGAAATCCTGCGGCAGGAAGGGATTGTAATGCGGATTTGAGCCACGGTACGCATTGGCGCACTTGTTCAAGTCGATCTTCGCGAATTCCACCTGATGCCCTGCGATGACCAACTTCTGGCTTTCCGTGGTCGAAATGGCGCCTCCCGTGCAACCGCGAGCGCAACACATGCAACGGTCGCAAATCTTCCCCTCAAAGATTGGGTCCGGCTCAAGTTCAGCCTCCGTCAACAAGGTGACAAAACGCTGGAACGGACCAAATTCAGGAGTCAGGAATACCTTCGCCCAGCCAAATTCGCCCAAGCCGCAAATGAACGCCGCCACACGCTGGTCAATCAAGATGTCCGGCGCAGGAAAGCCTTCGCGGCAAACCTTCGCCTTCATGCCGCCCGTGTTGTTTCGAAAATAAATGTTCGGCATCGGAACACATTCGTACTCGTGGTCCTCAATGAAACAGCAAAGGCGACGCATCACAGAAGGACCGAAAACCTCGTTGATTCCAGCGTAACCCATTGACGTGTAGTTGGAAAACAGCGTCCCCTCCTCGGTTCCGCGAAAATATCCGCGCGGTATCCGAAACGCCAGCGAAATACATGATTTGGCTTCTGGGAAAACATATCTGGGATCGCGATCCTTCGGCGCGCCTTCCCAACGATCCATGCTCCCAATCCCGCACAAATCAGCCCCGAACTCACGTGCCGCACGCTTCACCATCTCGCTAGTCAAGTCGCTCATCTCAACTCCTTTACAATCTCGCCAAACAATGAATTTGATGTCGTTCGCTTCACCAGGACCTCGACAATCTGTCCCTCGCGAGTTGTCGCCAACGGAACAAAATTGCATACCTTGTTCAACGGGGTCCGCCCGGTCCAGCGATCGGGATTCCGCTTGCTGATGCCTTCGACCAGGATCTCCTGCACGGTATCCTTGAACCTGGCATTTCGCGATGCCGCACCCGATTCCAAATCCGCCAACAGAAGCTGGTTCCTACGATGCTTTTCCTCCTCGGAGACGTCATCAGGATAATCCTTTGCGGATTTCGTGCCTTCCCGCGGAGAATATCGGAAGACGTAAGCCATGTCAAACACCACCTCGTTCATCAACGAACGGGTCATCTCGAACTCTTCCTCGGTCTCGCTGGGAAAGCCGACAATCACATCCGTCGTGAAATTGACCTCATCCAATCCTTCCCTCAATTTTCGTACGCAATCCATATATTCGGCTGACGTGTACGAGCGGCGCATCAGCTTGAGAATCCTGTCCGAACCAGACTGAAGCGGAATGTGAAAGCACTTGCATACCTTCGGCAAGTCACGGACAGTACGGATAAACGCATCGTTCATAAAATGGACGTGGGGGGAAGTAAACCGTATCCGCTCCAAGCCGTCAATCTCGTGAACCGCACACAGCAAATCCGCAAACGCACTGAACTCGGGGGTGTACACCCCGCCGCGACGCGCCTCCGAAACCCCGTAAGCAGTGATGTTCTGGCCTAGCAACAAGACCTCGCGCGTCCCGCCGTCAACTAACTGGCGAATCTCGTCAACAATCGCAGAAATCGGACGGCTCTTCTCACGACCACGTACATACGGCACAATGCAATAGGAGCAAAACTGGTCGCAACCACGCATCACCGCAACTTCAGCCACAACAGAACCGGAATGGTGACCGTCAAGCTCCGGACGATTCACACGATCAAGCCCAAGCTCACAGTAACGCCCGCGATCCCTGGCAACAGAACGAACAAGCTCGGGAACCCGATGCAATTGATCGGTTCCAGCAACGAAATCCAACACCGGAAGTTGCTCCAGCAACGAATCGCCGTGATTCTGAGCCATGCAACCAACCACGCCGACGATCAGGTCCGGATTCGTCTTCTTTAGCTTCTTCATGAACCCGATCTTGCCGATCGCCTTCCGTTCAGCCTGGTCGCGAACAGAACATGTGTTGAACACAATCAAGTCCGCAAGCCCCTCGCTTTCAACACATTCATGGCCATCGCCCTCCAACAGGCACGACAACGCCTCGCTGTCACGCTCGTTCATCTGACAACCATATGTCTTGATGTAAAACTTCATCGCTGCAATCTTTGCCAGGTGTCCCGCAACATCAAATCGGCAGGCAAGGCTCGAAAATCAATCGCTCGTAGTTTGGACTTTGCAGGAAATAATGCTCGGCAAAATCACCTACATAGATGAACAATGTTGGACCTCGCTGCACAGCCGGAGTCTCGAACTGAATCAGCAATGGCGTGCAATTGTACTTCTTGCACAACTTGCCGCAAGGCTTGTCCGTCATCATTAATGTGCGAACAGGATCCGCCAAACCAGCCGTCGGACAATTCCGTGCCGTTGCAATGAATGCCCAAGGATAGTACAGCCCCATCGTCATGTCCCACCCTCCTTCAGGGCGGTATATCCCCTGTGGCGTCATATCGAAATCGGCATTGGTGAAACCCCATTCATGGACTTCCTTCAAGTAGACGGGATTGGACAGGCTGACATCCCTGTAAGATTGGATCTGCATGTCTCGAATCTCCTGCTCCACCGTCTCGATTCCATTCATGTGTACAGGGAATTTCATTCCAGGCTGTGCAAACAGGTTCAATCTTGTCTGCTTGTTGAGCAAGCGCCCCAAAACCAAGCGCCCCTTCAACTCGGGAAAATCACGGTGTATCACATTGAGGACACCCCAGTCGTTGACCACAACCTCGCAATCATCCGCGCCCAACCCGCGCAAACGAGTCAGGTTTTCAACAATCTTCGAAATCCCGACATCCGTCTGGTACCCCCCGGTGACATAGGTAAAGTCCCAGTCCATCTGGCGACTGAAATAATAAGCATGCTCGACCTCTTCCGCAGGAGGAGTCAAATTCTGGCAAAATTCCTGCCCGAAATACAATCTGCTGAAGTCCATGCCGTTGTCTTGGAACAGCTGGATCCAGGACAAGGACGATAGGTTGTTGGTGAACTCGTAGTTGTTCGGGTTCAACGAGAACATAACCGTCGCCAAATAGGACGGTATCTCCCGCGCATCGATGATCTTCAGGAAATCGTCAATCATCTCAAGACGATGAAGGTCAGGGAAATAAATCGCCAATTCTATTTTTTTGCTCATATTGGGGATTCTCCTCTCAGCCGTTTTCGCGTTTCACATGCGCTTCCGGGACGTCGTAGTAGCAATGGATCCTCGCGTCGCAAAACGCCGGGCTGTTGATCAGTTTTCGGCAGAATTCGGGATTGGGATCCGGAGCCGTCATTGCCGCATGGACGATTGCCAAGGTAGGCATCTTGAAATCAGTCGCCCCCCGCAATGGCACCTTGAGGCAATCGATGCCCATGTCCCTGAAATGCTTGATTGAGCACAATCCGCAATTTTGGTACAAGGTCTTGGGGAGTGCCGCCTCGACACCGCATCCATTGGCGCACAAATCCACGGAAAAGTCATACGGGGTCATCTGATTCGTCGTCAAATGACGGGCGAACTCATTCAACCTCGTGCCCTCCTTGAAGACCTCGATTCCGCTGGCATGCAAATCCGTAGCCACATCCTTCCAATCGTCGGGGAATCGATTGCTGGCATGCATCTTCGCCAACAGCATGTCACCGCACAAATTCCTTCGCGCACCGCTGTGAATCGAATGGCAGTTCTCGTCGTTGAAGTAGCAACGATAGCCAATGATCATCACTTCCAACTCAACATTCATGCCTCGTGTCTGCTCGACAATCCGGCCAATCTCGGAAATGGACAGCTTGCGGGGAATGACAACACGACGAATATTGAACTTGTCACTGAAAAACTTGATGGATTCCATCGAAAAGCATCCCGTACCCGTGCTGATGTGCAATGGACGGCGGATTCCCCATTCCTTCAGGCAAAACATAATCGCGGGATCCGCGACAACATACCCGTCAGGATTGAACTGCTCCATCGTCTCAACCATGTCTCGCAAGTACGGCACTCGCTCGGATCCATTGTCGTGCGCATTGATTGCCAAATTCAGCCGTGCGCCTGCCTTGTGCACCGCTTCAGACATCTCGGCCAATTCAGATACCTGAGTGAAATTGTAGCCGCCGCCAAGCGGACGACGGTTCGGGCAAACCTCCCAACCGTACTTCGACAACCAGTCGCGAGGAACGAATCCCGCAAAAAACTCCTCGGCTCCGTACTTGACATACTCGCGTATGCGATCGGGAGTGTCGTTCGCATCCAAACCAAACGTGATAAACATCTATCTTCACCCTCGACGTCTAGAATTGCACTCAACCCTTGGGCATGCCCGACTTGCGCTTCCCGTGACACTCCTTGAACGGCTTCCCGCTTCCGCAGAAACACATGGCCTCCATCTTTGCAGATGCCTTCTTCTTGCTTACGGATTTACCTGTCGCCAACGGAACCGAACGAGTCAACGAAGTCGTGAACAATGGCAGCTCCTCTGTCAAGCTCTCGCTGCGTATCCGATGCAAACGAGTAACCATCGATTTCGCAAACACACGACGGATCTGCTTCCAATGATCGTACTTCTCGGTGAAGTCAATCACCTTGAACAATTTCTCGAACCCCGCGTCCTCGGAGTAGATCTCAAACAAGCCATCCTCCAACGCAAAGTACAAACGAGGCGGCTGAGTCTCCTCAAATACCTGCTTCCCAACAGTGAATATCTTCCCGTGCATGTCAGGAGAAATAAAGTGCTCCGCCACGAATATCGCACCCTTGCAAATCTGATCGCCAGACCAGATCAAAGTCGAAGGCATTCCGCGAATGATCAACACTCGCTTGCCGGGCTCGGCATTCGCACCCATCTGGAAAAACGTCAGAACGTCGGCGGCGCGTGATGTCACCGACGTCGGCTGCCCGCTCTTGCGGAACTCCTCCTGCAACATCCCGATAACCTGATCCGTGCAGGCAACCACAATCGCGTTCCCCTCGCACTTCAATACATCCGTGACAACAGTGGAAATTCGCTCATCGCTCGTCCTGAACGTAAATGCCGTGTAGCTGATATCAGAAGTCGCCTTGAGCTTGCGACGATGCCCCGGAACGCAGAAAACCTTGTTGACCTCATCTGCCGTGAACTTGCTGATGCGAGAAGCCGCACCCGCAATCGCAATCTTAGACTGAGATAGCCGAGACGCAACGTCAATAAAGTCGTTGTTGGACCATTCCTCCGGAATCTTCCCCGTTGACTTGTACACCAAACCAGAAGCACGAGGAATGCCATGCTCAAACGCCAAAATGCGGTTGCTGTACAAGCACAGATCACCTTCCAATAGGAAAATCGACTGGACCTTCTCGAAAAACAGCTCCTCGTTGCGCCGCATCGTGCCCATGAACTCGAAATAATCCGACAGGGCCAGGTCGAAATCACCGCAATCCGCAAGGCGCTTCCCAGGAGCGCCGCAAATCGCACCCATCAAGCCAATCTTGATTTCCCCTAAACTCCGAACACGATCAAGCAATTTGCGCATGTACGGCAAATCATACATCAGAATTGACGTGATGACGCAACGGCGACGCTCCAATATCTGGAACAAGCCGTACAATATCCCGATTTCAAGCTGGGAAGCCTCGTAAACACCGACTATCGAACCCGATATGGCCTCACGCAAATAGCCCTCGCGGACTTTCGGATTCAAGCTGCGCCAAGACGAAAAGATAATGGGATCGCTCTCGTCCTCGTAAGTGAACTCCTCGATCCATTGCAAAAAACGAGCCATTAATTCCGCACGGGGAACAGACGTCAACCCGCGAAGCGTTTTCCAACCTTCAATCAATGACATATCTCTTTACCTTATATCTATCATACGTACAAAAGCAAAATCATAAACCATGTACTATATATCTTCCTCACCGTATTTGATAGCCCCAACCCCCTTTTTTTTCATCGATCAACCTGGGTTTCGCGGAAAATCACATAAAAAAATGCTTCCTGAAACAAATCAACCAGACCTTGAAATCACATTCCGAAACCCATGCAATTACATGGTGAAATCGACTTCTTTTTCCCCGGAATCTCAAAAAAACTCGTCTTGGCAATTGCAAATCTGATTTCTCGATATATAGTAATGTCCGTTTTTATAAACCAAATCGTGGGATGGTAGCTCAGTCGGTAGAAGCACCGCACTTTTAATGCGGGGGTCCCGGGTTCGAGTCCCGGCCATCCCACCACGATTTGAATCTTTTACATCATATTGCGGATTTGATTCGCGGCACCTACTGAAAGGCGATGACGACCTCCAGAGCACTGCAGAAAAAGCATCTACCGAAAGGCGATGATGACCCCTTGGAGCACTGCAAGACGAAGCGTCCGTAATATGACTACCACACTTGACTTTATATCCAACTACGGATTTGAATCTAATACAGACCGTGTGGCATCTACTTGCATCACGGTCTTGTTTTTCTTAAAGATAGCCAACAACAAAAATCAAAACATCAAGCATTCAGCATTCATAATTCATCCTCCTTCGCACTTTGTGCTACGGCGGACAGGGCATTCAGCAATCATAATTCATAATTCAGCATTCACAATTCAGCATTCATACTTAGGATTACTACCATGAGCAAAGTTTGCGAAATCTGCGGTAAGCAAAAAGCGTTCGGCGGTCACATTACACGTCGTGGTTTGGCCAAGAAGAAAGGCGGTATCGGACTGCATGTCGTCAAAAACACCAAGCGTACCTTTAGCCCCAACCTGCAAATGGTCAGGGCACTGGTCAACGGTTCTGTCGTCAGGATGAAAGTCTGCACTTCTTGCATCCGCTCCAACAAGGTCGTCAAGGCCGGAACCAGCACCAGGTCCGCACAGCAGGCCTAATCCAACTCACGCGAGCAAAGCCCCAAAAACCGGCAATGCTCTTTTCGGAGTCAATGGTTATGATACACTAGCGGACCATGACGCAAATGACGGACACGGACTCACTTGCATCCGTGCCCGTTTTTTGTTGTTTTATCCCCATACAAGGAACGAGAATGCCTACCTCACCAAGAAGCCTGGACAAACTAAAGCCACATGACGGAATCAAAATCGCACCGTCCATCTTGGCCGCCGATTTCAGTCAGCTTGGCAACGAAGTCAAAGGCGTGGAAATCGCAGGCGCTGACATGCTCCATATCGATATCATGGACGGTCATTTCGTGCCCAATCTCTCCATGGGACCCGGAATTGTCCAATCCATAAGAAAACTATCAAACCTTCCTTTTGACGTCCATCTGATGCTCTCCGAACCAGGACGATACATCGAGCCTTTCGTCGAAGCAGGCGCAGACCACATCACGATCCACGTGGAAAGCTCCGGCGACATCAGCGCCATCATCGACCTCATCCGCGAATCGGGATGCAGCGCGGGAATCACGCTCAGACCGGGAACTCCAGCCGCCAGCATCAAGCCATTCATCGACAAGATTGACCTCATCCTCGTCATGACCGTCGAACCAGGCTTTGGCGGACAATCCTTCATGAATGGGCAACTCCCCAAGATCAGGGCATTGCGAGCAATGATCGACGCCTCGGGGAAGCCAATCCACTTGCAGGTGGATGGCGGCATTGCAACCGGCACCGCGTGCCAGGTCGTCAACGCAGGCGCAGACGTCCTCGTCGCAGGCAGCAGCATCTTCAAGTACCGCAATGACTTCCCGAAGGCAATCCAAGCGCTCAGGGAAGACAAATAATACACAAGCAATCAAGTCAATTAGTTACATAGTTCTACCAGGAAGCCATCAAGATGATCATCAGCAAATTCAACCGCTACTTCGCAAAGCACGGGCGCAATACCTACATTGTATTGGGTATAATCATCAGCGTTATCTTCGTCTTTTCGCTCGGAGATGGCATGGATGGTTGCGGATACAGGCAGTACGGTCCCAAGTCATTTGGAAAAATGTACGGCAAAAACCTGAGTGGCAAGATGATGATCAAGGAGATGAGAAAAACTTCCCTCGCCTACATGATCAAGACCGGGCAAGATATCTCCAAGCAGGCAGGCGACTCCGCAGTCATCCAACTGACGCTCCAGAAAATGCGCGGACTCAGAAAGGCGAAGGAAATGGGGCTTGACAAGGTCAAGGACCAGGAGATCATGGACGCCATCATGAGCATCCCGTTCTTCGGCGGAAAAGACAACTTCCAGCGCCAAGCCTACGATGGCTTCGTCAAAAACTTCCTTCCCCAATTCAGAATGAGCGCGGCCGATTTCGATGAGGTCATGAAGGAAACCATCATCATCGACAGGCTCGAAGCCAAGATCACCGAAGGAATCGAAGTCTCGCAAGACGAAGTCAACGAATACCTCGAATCATACAAGATCAGCACGCACGCCATCGTGATGGATACCAAGCGGGACGCCGCGCCTTCCAACGAAGAAATTCAGAAGTTCTTCGAAACCAGAAAGGACGAAATCAAGCTGGAAAACCAGAGGGCCGCAGTCGTCGCAACATCGACCGTCCAGGATATCATCGCCAAGGCTGACGCGCCAAACGCGGACAAAGCCCTGAAGGACAAGCTCGCAGTCTCCGAAGACGAAATCAAAAATGACTTCGAAGCCGCTAAGGACAGACTCTACAAGGATAAGAATTTCGAAGAGGTCAAGGAGCAAATCAATGCCAGGCTCAGACGCCGCAAGGCTTCCGATCTCGCAAACAAGACAATCGGAACAATCATTGGCGAGCTGGCAAAAAATGCGCCCAAGGACGAAACCCCTGAAGCCAAGGTCGCTCGATTCACCAAAATCGCAAATGATGCCGGCGCAACAGTCGCAACAACAGGCTTCTTTACCACCGGGGATACGTTCCCCAATATCAAGAGCCGTCAGCCCGGCCTCGCAAGGGCGATCAGGGCACTTAACAACGCCGGCGAAACTACACAAAATGTCACCGTCATCAATGGGTTCAGCGTTGCTATCCTTAAGGAAATCAAACCCGGCGAAATGCCGAAGGAAGTCAATGACGAACTCCAAGACAAAATCGCCGACAAACTGACCACCGAAAAGGCAATCGCATTCTTCAATGAAAAAATCGGAGTCGAATCTGTCTGGGACCTCTGGCCCGAACACCAAAAGGAACTCGAAGCCAAGAAGCTCGACATGGATCAGATGATGGCCGAATACGCCAAATTCCGCGAATTCCTTACCGATTACCTGATGCCATTCTTCAAGGAAGAGCTCAGAAGCGCCAAGGTGATCGCGTTCAAACCCGCTACGTTCGAAGAGAGAATCACGGTCTCGGAAGACGAAATCAAGGCAGAATACGAAACTAAAAAAGCCGAGTACGAAAAGAAACAGGTCCGGCTAAACCAGATCGTTGTCAATATCGACGAAAATGACGATGACGCGGCAAAGGCAGCCAAAAAGGCGAAACTCGAAAAGATCCTCGAACAACTCAAGCAAGGAACACAGTTCAATGACCTCGTAAAGGATGCTTCCGATGACGAAGAGACAAGGGAAAAACAAGGCGACACCGGACTCGTCAATGTAAATACGCTTGACGAAGAAGTCGCTAACGCAGCCCTCGCACTCGAAGTCGGACAGGTCAGCAAAATCATCGAAACCAAAAACGCGTTCTGGCTCGTCAAACTCGCCGAAAAAGACATGGGCAAGACTGTGGAGGACAAGTCCGTACAAGACGAACTCACAAAGGCTATCAAGGCGAGCAAAGCCAAAAACATGGCCGCAGACAAGGCACTCGAACTCTCAAATAAATTCGCCGAGGCAGTTGGTGAAAACGAGAAGGCTGGGCAAGAAAAGAAATCCCACATTGAACTCTTCAATGCAATCCTGAGCGCAGGCCTCCCAGACGCAGAGGTCATCGACCTGATCAAGGTCAACAAAAACGCGACCATCCCCAATGTCGGACGCGAAACCAAGTTGATGGAAGCGATCTTCAACAGAAAGCTTGAATCCCCCTTCACCGATATGGTCGCCGGAACAAATGCAAGCTTCGTTGCATGCGTCTCAGAAATCATGCCCTCATACATGGTCATCCCATCCGAACAGGAAGCCGATGCGCTTAATAGACTGAAAAACCTCTATAAGAAGGAAACCGCAATGACCGCAGCACTGAAGATCGCCAATGAGAAGGTCGCAGCAATCAACAAAGAACTCGCCGCAGGGGCAACACTCGAAAAGGCCGCAGGAAACGACAAGTTCATTCCTGTCAAGGATGAAATCGATTTCCAGAACATCTACGGAAACCGAGAACTCAATGTCAGGGACCACCAGGCGCTCCTCAAGGCACTCCACCAGGGCAAGGAAGGAGCAGTCGTAACTCCTGTCAAGACAAACAATGGATATATCCTCCCATTCCTCGAAAAACGAACAGTCAAGGATACTGATGAAGCCAAGGCGCTCGCAGAACAGATCAAATCCAGCATGCTGCGCCAAAAGCAACAGAAGAGACTCACCGACTTCTACGCACAGCTGGAAACTGAATCCAATACAAAGCTTATCGAAGGACTCATCCAAGAGAAGTAAGGACTAATTCAAAAATCTCAAAAAGGCGATGCCCCACCCCGGGACATCGCCTTTTTTTCTCTCGTAAAACACACTGCCAACGTCCGACCTGTCCGACCCATCCGACTCGTCCCAGAACCTCAAGACCCATAAAACACAACGCCAACGTCCCAAAGTCCCATCTCCCAGTCCCATAAGTCTCATTTGTCCCTTTCGTCCCATAGGTCCCAGTCCCAGTCCCATAAGAAATGTTTCATTCGTCACTGCCAAAAACACTTGACCGCATAGAATAGTATTGTATATTATTTTTCATTCCGTTTTATGAAACGGCATTCAATAATAATGAACCAAGAACAACGACAGGACAGGAGCACAACATGGCGGATTATCGGTTGACTCAACTAGTGAAGAAAACGGGGTTTTCCCACGGTGCTGACATGGTCGGCGTCGGCAACATCGAGCGTTGGGCTGAAGCCCCCATCCTGATGTCTCCCCAGGGGATTTTTCCTGAAGCGAAAAGCGTTATTGTCTGTGCGATCCACCATACTGATGCGATGATTGAGATTGGCGGCGAGGGTTCTCCCCACGAGCAGGGTTCATATGCGTTCCAGTACCATATGAACAACCAGCTTGACGTGATTTCGTACTCGATGGGACGATTCCTTGAGAAGCAGGGCTACCGTGCCGTCCCCATCACGGCATCCAACATCTGGCGCTATCGCGAATACAAGTCCCTCAAGTCCACATTTGCCCCCGACATGTCCCACATCTACGCATCCGTTTGCGCCGGCCTGACCGAATTAGGCTACCATGGCATCTCAATGTCACCCGAATTCGGTCCGAGAAACCGACTCGTCTCGATTATCACCGACGCACCCCTCGTCCCCGATCCACTCCTCGAAGGCGATACCCTTTGCGACGATTGCGGACAGTGCCTCAAGCATTGCTGCGCATGGGCCACTACCCAGGAGGTCGACGGGACAACCGCCCTCCACATCGAGGGGCACACCTACACATTCGCCAAGAAAAACCTCTGGAGATGCGCTTGGGCAGAACACTTCGGACTTGACGCGGAAGCCGAAATCCCCGCCAAGGTTGACGAACAGGTCATCCTCGACAAACTCAAGGAACTTGGAATGAGAGGTGGTACAATGGGCTGCTGCATCAAGTACTGCCTCCCCAAGGACAGGCGTTCCTGGGACAAGTCCTACTCGTCAGCGCCGATCCGCAAGAAGTCGGTCACCCCGACAAGGCCAGCGCCAGACCGCGGCGCCCAACAAAGGCTGATCGCAGACGCCATCGCCGAAGGAGCCGACCAAATCAAGGTCATCCCAATCGAAGACTGGAAGGGAGCAGACATCTCATGCCTCCTCCCCGATGTCCAAACCATTGTCTTCTTCTCAATGGAAAACCCGAAGACATACGAATCAGCAACGACTGATAGACGCGTGGATCACGCGCATCGAATGGGTTACCACCTGGACAAAATGACGTTCGAAATGGCAGCCGAATTGGAAAAACTCGGATACTCCGGCGCCCCATACAACTTCTGGAGCCTCAAGAAGGACCCAGGCAAGGCAGCGCTAGATGCACTCAGGGAATTCTGGGCGCCACAAGCCCCCAACTCAGGCTCGAGATTCTTGCTGACAAGCGCAAAATTGGCACCGTTCGAAGCCAAATCCCAGTACGCAGCACTCGGCAAAAACCTCGATCCCAAAACAGAGATCGAGAAGCTGGCAATGGAACTCGGAGCCGACGTCGTCGGATTCACCTCAGCCAAACGCGTTGAAGACGCCGTGGAATCCGTCCGCAAGGATTTGGACGGCGAGCGCGTCCTCGTCGCACGCGAAACTGGTGTCCTCTGGCTTAGCTCAACCGCCGAAATCCAGGAGTACAACCGCAAGCTCCACACCCCCGAAGAGCACCTGCCCGGTGCAAAATCCGTGATTGTTTGCGGCATCCGCATTCCCAGGCAAAGCGCCGAATCCCTAGGACGCTACGGTGCCGAAGCGATCGGGCCATACAGCTTCGCACAGTACCAAAGCCACAACCACCTGCGCACCATCGCGCTTAAACTCAGCAAGATCATGCAAGGCTGGGGCGCAAAGGCAGTCGCCGTACAAGACCTGGAACTCTCAGGTTCGCTCGTGTCAAATCCACGCGGCGGACAGCCCAATATCTTCTGCAACAGAATTTCCGCCGTCTGCGCAGGACTCGGGACGCTCACCAAGGGTGGATTCGTCAATAACGAGGAGTTCGGAACAAACCTCAGATACGTCGCAATCGTCACAGACCTCGAGCTCGAACCCTCAAAACTCCCAGACCTACAGGCGCTCAGGAGCAAGTGCGAAGGATGTGACAGATGCATCAAGGGATGCACAGTCAAGGCCTTCAAGGGCGAGGCAACCCTCGTGGTCGAAGGACAAAAACTACCCTTCGCAATCGTCGAACAAGCACGATGCGACTGGGCAATCCGATACGGACTCGTCGCTGACGAAGGACAAAAGTGGACCGGCTCGAAAACCGATATCGCACCGCCGAAAACCATCACGAAGGAAGCCCTCTCCGATGCAATGGCGAAGCGCGACCCAATCCTGAGAATCAGGCCCTGCGCAGCAGAAATGTGCGCGATGAGCTGCCCATACACAAGATCGCAAGAATAATAACCTTCCAAGCATTAACACAAAACAAATGCCTGGTTGGCGAACTCTCGTCAACCAGGCACAACTTTGCCGAATGCCACCATGAACACACCCTACGAAGAACAGTTCCTCATCCGTTTCAGCGAAGGAAACAGACACGCAAAACTTAAGCTCAAGGCGTTCTTCGACTACGCACAGCAAGTCGCGGCACACCACGCGGAAATCCTCGGGGTCGGCGTTCAGACATTGAGACCGAAGAACCAAGTATGGCTGCTCTCAAGAATCAAATTTCAATTTGAAGACTTTCCAGAAATCGAGCAAACAGTACGCGTGCAAACCTATCCCGCTGGATTCGATCGGCTCTTCGCAATACGTGAATACAGATTCTTGACCCAAGACGGAGACGCACTGGCAAAGGCAACAAGCAACTGGCTGCTCGTCGACACGGAAAAACAAAGGATCCTCTCGGCAAAACGGGAATGCGAATCGATCATGCCCAAGCTCGTCAATCCCGAAATTGCATTCCCCCTGCTTGACAAACTCCCACATACCATCGAAAGCACAACGCTTTCGGACCAGTACAAGATCCGAGACACGATGGTCGATATCAACAACCATCTCAATAATGCCGAATACGCGGCGATCGTCCAAAATTGCATCGGAGTCGGCAAATACCCGCGTACACTCCAGTTGAACTACCAAAACGCAGTCCCCGAAAACGAAACCCTCAATGTCCAAGCCAAAGTCGATGGGCAAGGCTTCCACGTCGTCGGAACTTTCGAAGACAAGCAAGCCTTCCAGGCAACGGGAACCTTCATTGCCTGAACAACACGCTTCCGTTCGCCGTGACCAAAATAAAACCCGATGTGACATGCACTTTTGTTTGGCATTGGGTAGCCAAGGTAACGGCAACGTTAGCCGTTAAGATAGGGGACGACTCTGAAAAATTATCGCAAAAGCGTTGGAAATTAGTCTTTTTGCCTTGTTGCACTTTTGCGTCAAGTGGATATGTTATAGGTTTCATCCTTTTGGAATTTCAACAACTCGTGTATTGTGTCAGAATAAGACCATCCAAAGGGTCTTAGGAGTGTGTGATTTGGGCAGCAATTTTGGCAGTCTAGGCGACTTTTTCCCCGAGGCGGAAGTCAAGTGTCGTGTGCGTGGATGCGGAAACGTTATTCGAGTTTCCAAGGAAGAAGTTATTCAAAAACTCGCCAGCGGAAAAAGTCCAAAGGCGGAGAAAATGTGTGACGAATGCTTCGCCATTTTCAAGGAGCTCACCAATCAGGAACTTGAATGCTCTACCGTCGGATGTGACGGCAAGTGGACCTGGAATCGCCATGCCCAGCTGGAGGCAATAAAAAATGCCAAGGACGGAAAGCCAGTCCCACCAAGGGGACTATGCCCAAAATGCAGGGAGGCAATGCACGCCGTCGAACCAAAAACCATGCCATGCCGATTCAAAGGATGCAAAGGAACATGGACCTGGTCCGCAAAAGACCAAATCGCAAGCGGCGGAAAACAACCGCCACCAAGACTTTGCGATGAATGCTTCAACCTGCTTAAACCCCTGAAAGACGACTATATCCCATGCAGGATAAAGGACTGCGTCAACAGCGTCCTTTGGACACGTTACCAGCAACTCGAACATATCAAGTCGGGAAAAAGCCTCGACAACCCGCCAAAACGCATGTGCGACGATTGCTACAAAATATTCACATCCCTCAAGAACGAGGAAAAAGAATGCAAGATCAATGGCTGCAAGGGCACATGGACACTGACAGCTTATGAACAACTCGAAGTCATCCGAAATACGCCGGAAGGCCAAGAACCGGAAATGCCATCGAGAATGTGCAAGAATTGCTTCGATTTCTACACAGAAGCCAAAGACATCGAAAGACCATGCATGAACAAGGGGTGCACCAACAAGTGGACCTGGACAAGAAGCATGCAGCTCGGAGCGCATATCCACGGCAACTCAAGACCACGCGAAAGACTTTGCGACGAATGCGTAAAGGCCTTCATGGACCTCAAGGACGAGGAAAGACCCTGCAGCGTGCAAGGTTGCAAAGGAACCTGGATATATCGCGTACATGAGCAAATCCGAAACAAGTGCAAACTCAAGGAGGAACCAAGAAAACGCTGCCCCGCATGCCAGGACTTCATCGCAAACCACCAAACAGAAGAACTGAAGTGCGAAAGCTGCGGAACGACATTTAATTGGACCGTGCATGAACAACTTGACGTGCACCTCGGAACGTCAACAAAGCCAAAGCTATGCTCCGATTGCGTCGGAAAGGAACTCGATGACAAAATCCCAACGCAGGAAATGACGTTCGTCAACAGACCGATTATCCATATCCCAACAGCAGGACCATGGAACAATGACGAAATCGCCAGGGATAGACCGGAACGAATGACCGCGACAAGAATCGCAACGATCGCAGATTCACAAATCAAGGTCGTCTGCATCGGAGATGAATTGACGCTCTCGCAAAAGGATGTGGCAAAAGCATGGCCGACCCTACTGGAAAACAGCCTCCAGAAACGATTCAAGACCAAGGGTACCCTTACGGTCCTAAATGTTGCAATCAAAGACAGCGGTCTCAAACAGGCGATAATCAGATTCGAACGAGACGTCAAGCCGTTCAACCCACACCTGATCGTCTTCTCCTTCGCTTGGAATGACGCCAAAATCCCAAATCTCAAAACACTTGACGAGGAAGCGCAAAGCGCGAAGCTCGCGGAAATCGCAACCGCATTCCAGGAATTCGTGGAACTCTGCAAAAAGACACCCGCAAAACTCCTGTGCTGGCTACCCAACCCAATCTATACACAAGAGTGCAACGAAGGACGGTTTGACGCAGAACAGTTCAAGGCATGGGCAGAAAACCAAGATAAATTCTTCGAAAAAGTCCTCAGCAACACTAGGCAAGCAAGCGAAAAACTCGGCATCGCACTCGTAGATGCAAGCTCAATGTTTAAAATCGATGGCGAGCAAAGCGCCAAAAAGTGGATGGCTTCTTGGTACCAACACAATGAACAAGGAGCACAAAATATCGCAAATTGGATTGAACAGGCTATCGTAACACATAAGCTCATCGACCCAGAACAGTTCGAAGACATCCCTGAACCAGAACCAGTCGCAGAACAGACACCCGAACCAGTCGTAACCGAAAAACCGCAGGTGGCACAGGAACCAGAAGCCAAAGCTGTCGCAGAACCGACACCTGAGCCAGTTGCAGAACCAGTGCCAGAGCCAATCGTAGAACCCGTAACAGAGCCGGTTGCTGAACTGGTGTCAGAGCCAATCGCAGAACCGGCAACAGAGCCAGTCGCGGAACCAATCACTGAACCAGTATCAGAGCCGGTCGAAGAACCGACATCCGAAGAACAAGAATCACAACAATAAGTGTCATTGTATAAGTTGAAACAAAAAGTAACTAGAGGAGACAGTAAAATGCGTGAATGGATGAAAATTTTGGGCGTGTGTGTGTTGGCGGTTCTTGTCTGCGTCGGATGCAGCAAAAAGGCAAAAGTCAATCTTGACGGTCTCGACCAGCAAAGGGCAGGTACCGTTACTGACGGCGATGGCGGGTTCGCAGGACCTAATGGAGGAGGTCTCAGTCCAATCGGCGCACCTGGTGACGCTCTGATCGTTCCTACTGCGGCACAAACTGGAATGGACGCCAATGCCGGAACCCTCGCAGTTGTTCCAGCGGGATGGCAGGAAACCGACCAGGCAGTCGATACCGGCGGAGCAGATGGACTTGGTTTCGTAAAGAATGGACAGTACTTCGCTCAAAAAGTCTACTTCGACTACAACCGCTCCGAAGTCAGGCCCTCAGAACGCGTAAAACTCGAACAGCTCGCCTCGCACCTCCTCGCAAATCCTACCTTCAGAGTGATCATTGAAGGACATTGCGACGAGAGAGGTAGTGACGAGTACAACCGTGCTCTCTCGGAAAGAAGAAGCCTTTCTGTCCAGGACTACCTCATCTCGCTCGGGGTTGACATCTCTAGAATGAGAACCGTCAGCTATGGCGAAGACAGACCCGAAGTTCCAAACGCACAGTCCGAAAGCGACCACCAGCTCAATAGAAGAGCACAGTTCCTTATCGGAACACCCTGAAATCAATAAACTGATTTGATTTAATTTTGCGAGGCTGCGATGGCAGATGGCAGATACTGCCGTCAATAACATCGCAGCCTCTTTTCGTTTACCATGACCACGAAGATCAACTACCTGGAAGTCTGCGCAGCAATCGTTTTTGATAACCAATGCCTCCTCCTGGCCACACGAAAACCTAAAGGAAGCCTCGCGGGAAAATGGGAATTCCCAGGCGGCAAGGTCGCAAATCAAGAATCGCTCCAAAACTGCATTGCACGTGAACTCGACGAAGAACTCGGGCTGAAAATCAACGGCGCACAAGAACTCTTCAATGTCACTCACGAATACCCAGACAAAGCCGTCAGATTACATTTCATGCTCTGCGAAACCAATGACGCTAAAGACATAAAACCACTCGAAGGACAAAAAATCGGTTGGTTTAAACAAGATGATTGGAAAAAACTCGACATGGCGCCAGCTGACCGCGAAACATGTGACAAAATCGCTGGAAATGACAACCTGATTTCAATCCCAAACCTCAATGTCGTAAACCTCGAAAAAACAAACCAGCTGAGACGCTGGTTCCAAAAACTCGAAAGCCCGCCAAGACTTGAAACACTAACAATCAAGTAAAAGGAGTTAACATGAACACGCAATTTGACATCGT